>CBFIEQ010000015.1:0-23152 GCA_965661645.1 uncultured Aquiluna sp. | reverse complement strand
TGATGCCCTCAACGTACTGGTTGATGTTTCCAGGAAAGATTGCAATAAAGAATGCTGCCGCCACCAACCCGGCCCATGGCACTATTGCGCCAAATGATGCGATCCCTATCCCGAGCATGATCTCAACAACTCCTGATGCTAGAACTACGAAATCAGCATCAAGGGGCAGCCAGACCGGCACCTGGGCCTGAAACTCTGCTCGAGAAAAAGTTAGGTGGCCAATCCCCGCATAGATAAGGGCCCCGCCAAGTAGGAGGCGAGCAATTAGTCTCAAGATTTCCAAATTTCTCCCCTGTGTGCGTAATCAGACTAGCTCCTCGACGGGAAGCGCAGTTCCATGCCTGATGTTGTCATAAGACATGAACGAGAATCGAAAGACCCTAATCGGCGTCTACAAGGCTGATGGAGGGATATTGGGCGAGCTCGCATACTTCTTTGGTCACCTAGTTGGAGTCAGAAGCTGCAGTCTTTGTGACATCACTCACTCGCCAGTCAAAAAGAAGAGTGCCTTCAAAGAGTTTGAAAAACGCCTGTTGGCTGAGCGAGACATCGCCTTTCGCCTAGTCCACATGAACGAGCGCACAGACGCCGAGCTTGCTGCCTCAAGAGGCCGTGAACCTTGCGTGCTACTCCAGTATGAGGATGGCTCAATTTCTATGTTCTTAGACTTTGTCGAGCTCAAGGCTTCTAGGGGAAGTGTGCGGTCATTTGGGAAACTCGTTGAGTCTCGCCTCAACATCTATCTCTAGATGGACTGTCACGCTATTTTCCTTTGATGCAGGTATTGCATCCAAATAGCAGCCGAAAGCCAGATGACCTGCATCACAACAATTGTTCGCTGAGCCAAGCCGGTGAAGGTTCGTTCGGGATCAAGCCAGGTAAGCAAGAAAATCAAGGTGACAAGCGTCATTACCAAAGTCGCACCAATAGCCCCCGGCGGCCTAATGCTCCAGTGATAGCGCTTATCGAATCGCATTGCAAAAAGTGGCCACGCAGAGAACAACACAAAAGCCGCAGTGGCAAAGAACAGGTGCTCTGGGGTGTTTGATTTGATGTCAGGAACTGCGAAGTAGGCAACACCGTATGAACTCAGCCCTGCCAGAAACAGCACAATCCGCCCTGGAAGGGCAAAGGCCTTTGCGCTCCAAGCAGCAATCAGAGTCAGGGATGCTCCAAGGATGAAGAAGCTGGTTTGCACCCACTTCACAGGGGAGTCATCGGCAGCTAGGTCGGAGATTGTTTGCGAAATTGGGTCATAACCCGGCCAAAGATAGGCAGACAGATTCCAACCGGTTAGATTCTGAATTGGCCCCAGCGTTGCCGCGATTACCGCCCAGATTCCGATTAACTGCATTGTCAAAGGCTATTGAAGATTTGAAACATTTGAGTGAACAATAAATAACCGCTTGCGCGGTGTTAAACTTTTCAGACCGCAAGCCTGCGTTAAAACCCCCAAATCGAAAGGTTTTTCGTTGCACTTGCACCAGTTTAAATCTGTGGATCTCACCCCGCGCGCTCAAGAGCTGATGGGCGCTCTTGATGAGCGGGTCGTTATTGCCGATGGCGCAATGGGAACGATGCTGCAAGATCGCAAGCCATCTTTGGAAGACTTCGAGGGCCACGAGGGCTGTAATGAAGTGCTGAACGTCACCAGGCCCGACATTGTTCTCGATGTCCACAACGCCTATTTTGAAACTGGCATTGACTGCGTGGAGACCAACACCTTTGGAGCAAACTGGTCAAACCTCTCCGATTATGGAATCGATGACCGAATTGAAGAGCTCGCGAGCGCCGGGGCTCGGCTTGCCAGAGAGTCTGCTGATTCCTTCACTGCAAAAGACGGCAAGCCCAGGTGGGTCTTGGGTTCAATGGGTCCAGGCACCAAGCTTCCATCACTTGGTCACACAACATACCAACACCTCAAAGTCACCTTCGCACTCCAAGCCAAGGGGCTAATCGAAGGTGGTGCCGATGCTTTCATGATCGAGACCAGCCAGGACCTGTTGCAGACCAAGGCGGCCGTCAACGGCTGCAAGCAGGCAATTGTGGATGCGGGCATCAGGCTGCCAATTTTTGTTGAGGTGACGGTGGAAACTACCGGCACCATGTTGATGGGTTCAGAGATTGGTGCCGCTCTCACGACCCTAGAACCCCTAGGTATTGACATGATCGGGCTGAACTGCGCAACCGGGCCTCAGGAGATGAGCGAGCACCTTCGCCAGCTCTCCAAGCACTCCCAGATACCGGTGATGGTGATGCCGAACGCAGGCCTTCCGATTTTGCAAGGTGATGGCGCCTACTATCCGCTCACACCTGACGAGTTGGCAACCGCTCATGAGCAGTTCATCAAAGAGTATGGGCTCGCACTAGTGGGTGGCTGCTGCGGCACCACACCCGCCCACCTAAAGGCGGTTGTTGACCGGGTAGGCGGCAAAAAACTTGTCAAGCGCAACATCGAGATCGAACCAGGCGTGGCCTCGCTTTATCAGCACGTGCCACTAACCCAGGACAACACCTACCTGGCTATTGGAGAGCGCACCAACGCCAATGGTTCCAGAGCCTTCCGCGATGCGATGCTCGAAGAAAACTGGGACGAGTGCGTTGAGATTGCCAAGAAGCAGGTGCGCGACGGTGCTCACCTATTGGATGTCAGCGTTGACTATGTCGGCAGAGACGGCGTGCGTGACATGCAAGAGATTGTCTCCAGGTTTGCCTCTGCCTCAACGCTGCCGCTGGTAATTGACTCAACGGAACCTCAGGTCATGCAGGCAGGTCTTGAGCTAATTGGCGGCAGGGCTGTGATCAACTCCGTGAATTTTGAGGATGGCGATGGTCCAAACTCGAGATTCCAAAAGACCATGCCGATTGTCAAAGAACACGGCGCAGCCGTTGTTGCACTCACAATTGACGAACAGGGTCAAGCTAGAACCAAGGAAGACAAGGTTCGAATCGCATCAAGGCTGATAGACACCCTCATCAGCGACTGGGAACTAAAAGTCGAAGACATCATCATGGACTGCCTCACCTTCCCAATTGCGACCGGTCAAGAGGAAACCAGAAAAGATGCAATCGAGACCATCGAGGCAATCAGGGAGGTCAACAGGCTCTACCCGGGAATTCACACCACCCTCGGAGTCTCGAACGTTTCCTTTGGTCTAAATCCTGTGTCACGTGCGGTTCTGAACTCAGTGTTCCTGCATGAGGCGTATGAGGCCGGACTTGATACTGCCATCATCGATGCCGCCAAGATCATGCCACTAGCCTCGATTCCGCAGGAGCAAATTGATGTCGCGCTGGATCTGATCTATGACCGCAGGGAGTTTGATTCCGAAGGCAACACAACCTACGACCCACTTCAAGAGATGCTCGAGATGTTTGCCGGGGTGAACTCTGCAGCACTAAAAGATGCCAGAGCCGCAGAGTTTGCAGCCATGGGCATCACCGAGCGTCTAGAGCGCAGAATTATTGATGGTGAATCCAAGGGTCTAGAGCAAGACCTGGATCAAGCAAGAGCCGATGGCATCAAACCGCTGGATATCATCAACAACCACCTGCTGGAGGGTATGAAGGTGGTTGGTGAGCGATTTGGCAAGGGTGAGATGCAGCTGCCGTTTGTTTTGCAATCGGCAGAGGTCATGAAGAGTGCTGTTGCACTTTTGGAACCCCACATGGAAAAGAGTTCGGAAGCCGGCAAAGGCACCATCGTTTTAGCAACCGTAAGGGGTGATGTTCACGATATCGGCAAGAATCTGGTCGATATCATCCTGACCAATAATGGCTACAAAGTCATCAACATCGGCAT
This sequence comes from uncultured Aquiluna sp., assembly GCA_965661645.1. GTDB lineage: Bacteria > Actinomycetota > Actinomycetes > Actinomycetales > Microbacteriaceae > Aquiluna. The sequence goes on along the minus strand of CBFIEQ010000015.1, from coordinate 19,350 downwards.
CAAGCAGCCCATGAATGACATCATTGCAGCTGCTGAGGAGCACGAGGCAGATGTCATTGGCATGAGTGGTTTGCTAGTGAAATCAACCCTGGTCATGAAAGAAAACCTCGAGGAGCTGGTCGCAAGAGGTCTTGAGAAGAAGTGGCCCATAATCCTTGGTGGTGCGGCTCTGACCAGGACCTTCGTTGAAGACGACTTGGCATCTGGGTTCCCAGGTGTGGTCCGTTATGCCAAAGATGCTTTCGAGGGTCTGGATTTGATGGAGCCGCTAGTAGCAATCGCGCGAGGCGCCGACCCCGAGAGCGTTGGGCTGCCAGCTCTGAAAAAGCGGATTCATGCCAAGAGTCAACTAACCCTCACCGAACCTGAGGATTTACCCACCCGCAGCGATGTCGCCACCGACAATCCAGTCCCAGCACCACCATTCTGGGGAACCAGAATGGTGAAGGGCCTCAAGCTTGCAGACTACGCAGAGTTTTTGGATGAGCGCGCAACCTTCATGGGTCAGTGGGGCCTAAAGCCCTCTAGGGCAGAGGATGGCGCAAGCTATCAAGAGCTGGTGGAAACCGAGGGACGCCCGAGACTGCGCTACTGGCTGGATCGCATTCTCGCTGAGGGGATGTTCGACGCCAAGGTTGTTTATGGCTATTTCCCGGTCTATTCAGATGGCGAGCAGGTTGTCGTTCTCCATCACGCTGATGACCCAAATGGTGTGCTGGGCACTGCGGGCCTACTTGCCCCAGATGGAGCATCGGGAGAGATTGGTAAAGAAAGGCTCAGGTTTAGTTTTCCTCGTCAAAGGCGCGACCGTCACCTGAACCTCGCGGACTTCATAAAGTCCAAGGACACTGGGATTGTTGACGTTCTCCCAATCCAACTCGTGACAGTAGGCGCCGAGGTCGATAAACACACTGCCAAGCTCTTTGAGGCAAATGCCTACCGCGAATACATGGAGCTCCATGGCCTCGCGATGCAGCTGACAGAGGCGCTTGCTGAGTTTTGGCACAGCCGCATTAGAGCCGAGCTTGGCTTTTCCAGTGAGGATCCAAAGGAGATCGACGGCTTTTTTGATCTCAAATATCGGGGTGCTAGATTCTCGCTCGGCTACCCAGCTTGCCCAGACATGGAAGACCGCAGAAAGATCATGGAGCTTCTGAGGCCAGAGCGTTTAGGAATAGAGCTGTCGGAAGAGCTGATGCTCAATCCCGAGCAGTCAACCGATGCTTTTGTCTTTCACCACCCAGAGGCGAAGTATTTCTCGGTCTAGAGCTTTGCTCTAGATAGCGCCCTGAGCGCAGGTCTTGCGCTCACAAAAAGCACCGCGCCAAGGCTGATGGCCCTAACCGTGTCCCACGTCAAAGTAGAAGAGGTTAGTGAGAACAGCAAGAAGCTCGATAGGTTCTCCAAAAGCCCAGCTCCTGCAACATAGGACAGCGATGCCCCAGTAATCGCAATCGGCCAAAACCAAAGGTTGAGCAACAAGCCAAAAAGATAAGCAGAAATCACGCCATATGCAGCCAGCATCAAGTTTTCAAACCTTCGACCGCCTTGAAAGAGCATTCCAGCGCCCGCTCCAACCCAGCCGGTTGCAAACATTTGATAGGCGGTCCAGGGGCCAAAACCTCCAAAAAATAGCGATGAAACGGCGATTGTTGCGACCCCCAACAGGAAACCAAACTTTGGTCCAAAGGCTCTTCCAGCCAAAATCACGGTTAGCAAGACCAGCTCAATTCCACCGGTGCCACCGGTGGCAATTCGAATGCTGGATCCAACGGCTGCCAACACCGCAAGTAAAGCGATCTGTTTCGGACCGATCAAATCGCCGTCCAGCAAGACCAGGGTCATAACCAAGATCGCACTGATTGCCGCCAAGGAGAGCCAGTTGGCCTGATCTGCTTCCAAGCTAAATGGCAGAAAGGGCCAGGAAAACACCAACAGCGCAGCCATGGATAGTGCAATCAAGAACGCTGACTGAAATTTCAAGATCATGCTCGAACCTCAAAGCTTTCTTTGAGCTCCAGGTTTTGGATTGTGAGTTTTCTGGTGGCAAGTGCGGATGACCAGCTCTGTTCATGCGACGCGAACAAAAGAGCACAGCCGGTCTCCGCAACACATCGAAGACTCTCCACCATCATTTCCCGAGCTATTGGATCAAGTCCTCGAAAAGGCTCATCTATCAATAGAGCTAGTGGCTTGTGGCTTAGCTGCATTGAGATCGCAAGCGCTAACCGAGTTCCTCGAGAAAGATCGCGTGGGTGCAGGCCCAACCAGCTTGAAATATCCGTGGTTGGCAAAATCGACTCAAGTGTTTGCAGGGTGAACCCTGCAGCTTGATTGGCAACCCTGTCCGCTCTTTTTAGCTCGGCACCAAGAGAATCGGTTACAAAGAAATCATCGAAGTTCTCAGGCACCAACGCGAGTGTGTGGACGTCGCTGGGCTTTTTCCCATAGACCTCGACACCTTCGCCGCGGTTGAGCGCTTTTAGAAGAGAAGTCTTACCCGAGCCGTTTTCTCCCGAGAGCCATGTGCACTCGCCTTGGTTCATGGTGATGCTGGGCGATCTCACTAGCAGTCGATCAAACTCAATATCCTGAAGCTTTGCGACAACAACTTCTTCTGACCCAACGACCGTCGGCACGCGCACTACATTCACTAGTTCTGGTCGATGCGCACCTGGTTGCAATCTGCCTTCGGCCAAGTGCAAATGAATAGCCTCAAGACCGGCTGTGTGCTCGGGTTGATGCTCTACCACCAGGATTGCCATTCCGGCCCTGGAGAGCCTGGCTAGCAATTTAGTGAGCTGCAACCTTGATTCGAAATCAAGCGGTGCGTATGGTTCATCGAGCAGCAAAATACTTGGACTCAGACTTAGGTTCTCGGCCAATAAGAGCTTCAGCGCTTCACCCTCACTAAGGCTTTGAGTGTTTTTCGAGGTCAAGGATTCAATGCCGAGCTCTTTTGCTAACTGAGCGGGAACTCGGTTTAGCAAATCGGAGGCTTCAAATCCCCAGAGCAACTCTCTTGGGTTTTGCGGGATGTAGCGAACAAAGCCAGCGATTTCAGAAAGTGAAAGACTGCCGCTTGATCCGTAATCGACAAAGCCGGTTTGCTCTCTGCCGCGGTACTCACCAAGCACCCCGGCAATTGCTTCGAGGAACGTCGATTTTCCAGATCCGGTTGCTCCGCTAAGAACCACAATCTCACCCGATGACAGCTCGAAATCTATTGGTCCAAGTCCGATGTCGGGAACAACAAGGTTTCTCAGCTTCACATAGCTCGCGATCTTTGTTCCGCCAGGCTTGAGCGCTAATTTCAGACCAATGGAGTTTGCCAATTCAACACTGCGCTCCAAAATCGGCACCAGCATTCGAGAGCGTTTTTCACCGCGCAGTTTTCTAGCTTCAAACACTTTGCGTGCTGCTTCAAAAAGCGCTGGCAGCGAGCTCAGTCCAATTGCAACTGCATTCAACAGGTTGCGCACTGGAGGAAACCTTTGCGAGAACTTTTGAAGCGAGCTCGCTGAGATAAAACTTGCCAAAGTGCCAAGAAACAGAATTGAAAAGGCGAAAGGCAATGCAAGCTCAATGTTTCTGACAATGCCGTCCAGACTGACAACTCCAAAGAGCGTGATGTGAGAAAAGGGTCCAGAAAGTCTTAGCTCTGGGAGGGTGAAAATAACCTGATTGCCCCAGAGTCCTGCAAATACGAATGCATAGATGATTCGCAAGACAAGAAAACCCAGGGCCAAATAGCCCGAGAACAGGATTTTCTTGGCTCTAGACATTTACTCGCTTGGGGTTATCACATTGCCAGCGAGCGTGAATGAAAGCCCGACTGACTGTCCTTTGGTGAGTTGCAAGGAGCTAACTCCCTCGGTCGCGTAATCCCAGGGTGCGTCATCGGAATCCTTGACCCACAAAGCCCAGTAGGCAAAGGCCGGCGGGAATTCCTCGCAGGATTCAAGGTAGGGCTGTTCACCCTCCACCGCTATCTCCTCAGTCTTAGAAGGAACCCCGTTTACTCGGCAGACGACAGCATCGCCATACGCCTTGGTTCCTTCGATACTGACGCCGGCCTGGCTTAGCACGTCTTTAGCAACTTCAGACGTTCCGTTGATGGCTACACATGAATTGATTCGCTCCCCCAGCTCACCAAAACTCACTTCTACCACCACACCGTCACACGAGCCATCGGCGCTGTAGCCATCTTCGCTAGCTGCGCTGCAGCCAGCCAGGATGAGCACGCCAAGGCTCAAAATTGTTAGGGGGATTCGCATTTGGGTTTTCTCCTTTTGGAAGCCTCAATTCTAGGCGGGAGGGGCTGCTTGCTGGCAATTATTTCAATTCTCGAAATAGACCACTGCTCGCACTTGTTAGAGGTGCAATGGATTTAGCAAACAAAAAGTTTTTGGTCGTTGGGGCATCTGGAGCGCTTGGTGCCGAGCTGACAAGGCAACTTCGCGCCAAGGGCGCCGAGGTAATGGGCACCGCTTCGAGCAATGAAACAGCAGGAAAGATTCCGGCTGTGGTCGAAGTGAGACTGTTGCTCGATCTGACTGAGCCTGAAAGCATCACAACACTCACCGAATACTTGGTCGCCGCATCCGGGGTGGATGGCATCATCAATGCCGCTGGAGTTGTTGCCTTTGGTCCGCTCGCTGAAATCAAAAGCGAAACAATTGAAAAACTAACCAAGACCAATTTTTCTGGGCCAATGCAACTCTTTGCCCAATTACACCCAGCACTAAAGGCCAGCGCTGCGGCGGGCAATGAACCAGTGGTTGTCAACATAACAGGCGTAGTTGCAGAAAACCCGATGCCAGGATTAGCGCCCTACTCAGGGTCCAAGACCGCGATTCAGGGACTGCTGCAGGGACTCACCCGTGAGTGGCGCAGAGATGGAATCCGCGTTATTTCAGCCAGACCCGGCCACACCGAGACTGGCTTGGCTCAGCGCGCAATTCAAGGTGAAGCGCCGAGTTTTCCAGCTGGTTTCAGCACCGAACACGTGGCAGCAAAGATCATTGAGGCCATAGAAACAGATGAGAAGGACTTGCCCTCTTCGGCTTTCTAATCACGAACAGGTTCACAAAAAGCTGAACTGAGTGAAGAGCAGGAAGCATTTCTTGTGCAATTTTTGCCATAAACGCCTAAAAGCACTCGAATCATCACAAACAGCTGGCCAATTACTGCAATACTTATCTCATTCTCACTCACGCGAGAACTACTCAGTTGCTCAAAAGGTTCGCCTTGGCGTACCCACGTAAGTTAGCTAATAGGAGTAGACGGAGTCTTGTGTGACTAATTCACGAATTGACGGCAAGCTGTTTGATGGCCGTGACCTGTTCTACTTTGATGATTCTGACTCCAGACTGCCAAAAGCCCGCAAGCAAGATCAGCGCGATAGCGCTGAGCGACCACAAACCGCCGAACTGCGGTTTGATCCACTCACCTCTGAGTGGATAACAGTCGCCTCACACAGACAACAGCGGGCTTTCTTGCCCCCGCAGCACTCCTGCCCCCTTTGCCCAACAACCGAAACAAACCTCAGCGAGCTTCCGGATTTGTTCGATGTTGCAGTTTTTGAAAATAAGGGACCAGCATTTGGTCCAGCGGTGGGCGAAATAGAGCACCCAAACGGTCGACCTCGGTTTGGCTTTGCCACCACCGCTTTTGGCCGTTGCGAAGTGGTTGTCTTTAGCCCCGAGCACGATGGTTCGCTTGCTCAGATGCCCACGAATCGAATTCGAACCGTGATTGGTGCATGGATGGACCGCACCAAGGAGCTCATGCAGCTCGATGGCGTGGTTCAGGTGTTCCCGTTTGAGAACCGCGGTCAAGAGATTGGCGTGACACTGCACCACCCACACGGTCAGATTTACTCCTATCCGTTTGTGACTCCAAGAACTAGATCACTGCTTGGTTCAATTGCCGAGCACAAGGGTGACTTCTTCCAAGACCTAGTTGATTTCGAATCGACTTCAGAGCGCAAGATATTAGAGAGTGAGCACTTTGTGGCTTTCGTCCCCTTTGCCGCGCGCTGGCCAGTTGAGATCCACATGCTTCCAAAGCGTCACATCCAAGACCTCAGCCAACTCAGTCCGGAAGAAGCCGATGATCTTGCCGTGCAATACAAGAAAGTGCTGATGGCCGTGGATTCACTCTACGAATCCCCAACTCCCTACATCGCCGCCTGGCACCAAGCACCCAAGGTTGAAAATCGCGATCAGATTCGTCTGATGCTACAAATAACCTCTCCTAGAAGAGCAGCTGACAAGCTCAAATACCTAGCCGGTTCAGAGAGTGCCATGGGCGCTTTTGTTGGAGACATTGCACCGGAAGAAACTGCCGCAAGAATTCGCGAGGTAATGCCTTGAATTTGACTGAACAAACCATGGCCGGTTTTCGAGAGCGGTTTGGCTATGAGCCGCTAGGGGTTTGGTCCGCCCCTGGTCGAGCAAACTTGATTGGCGAGCACACCGATTACAACAACGGTTTTGTTCTGCCATTTGGGATTGATCGGCGAACCTACGTCGCACTTGGAGAACGGCAAGACATGATCTGCCAAGTTGCATCGAGTTTCAGTGAAGATTTGGTTGAGATTGAACTCACAGAGAACAAGCCCGAGGATCTTGACTGGGCACTGTACCCACTGGGGGTTGCCTGGGTAATGCGAGAGAGCCAAAAAACTGGCTTTGACGTTTTCATTCACTCTGATGTGCCAATTGGCGCAGGGCTTTCCTCCTCTGCCGCAGTTGAGTGTTCAATGGCGCTGGCGCTGAATGATGTTTGGGAAGCTGGCAAGACCGCTCTGGAACTCGCACTAATTGGTCAGCGGGCTGAAAATCAAGTTGTTGGAGCACCGACGGGCATCATGGACCAAACCGCTTCGATGCTTGCGAGGGCTGATGGTGCAGTACTGATTGATTGCAAGAGTCTTGAAACAACTCAGATTGATCTAGGGCTTGACGAGAAAGATCTAGTGGTTGCCGTGATTGACACCCAGGTCAGCCATCGGCACTCTGATGGTGGGTATCGCTCGAGGCGAGAAGCCTGTGAGCGAGGCGCCGCATTGATGGAAGTTGAATCACTGCGCGAACTTGAGATTGCAGAGATTCCAAAAGCCCAAGAGCTGATGGATGATGTGACCTTCAGGCGCGTGCGCCATATCGTCACCGAAAACCAAAGAGTACTCCAAGCAGTATCAGCCCTCAAAGATTCCAGGATGGACGAGTTGGGTGAGCTGCTGCTCGCCTCTCACGCTTCGATGCGCGATGACTTCGAAATCTCTATTCCAGAACTTGATCTGGCTGTTGAGACCGCCATGCGCGTGGGTGCTATCGGTTCTCGAATGACCGGGGGCGGCTTTGGTGGAGCAGCGATTGCAATCATCCACAAAGCAAAACTCGAAGAGCTTGAAAAGCGCGTTACCAAGGCGTTCGAAGAGGCTGGTTATGGTGAACCAAGGGTGTTTTCAGTGATCCCATCCCAGGGCGCAAGAAAAGAAGCTTAAAAGACAGGCACTACAGAAACACCCGCATCGACCATCTCGTCGATTGCGGCTTCAGTGCTTTCTGTCGCAACTCCAGCGGTGAGGCTGGTAATCACTCTGGTATCGAACCCGTTTTTGTTTGCGTCCAGGGATGAGGCCCTAACGCAGTAATCGGTTGCGATCCCGACAACATCAACCTCGGTTAGGCCAAGATCTCTAGCGAGCTCTAGAAAGCTTCTGCCACTTTCATCTGTGCCATCAAAGATTGAATAGCCGTTGGCATCTTGACCCTTTTTTATGTGGATATCGATTAGCTCGGCATCGAGATTTTCGTGGTATTCAGCCCCAGGCTCCCCCGCAATGCAGTGCAGTGGCCAGGTGTTTACAAAATCTGGTTCGCTACCCGCCTGAGGAAAGTGTCCGTCGTTTAGCGAGTTTGGTGTGTGCCAATCTCTTGATCCGATGATGTGGTCATAAGCCTCGCGGTTGGCTTTGATGTGCTTGGTGATCTGGCTCGCAACTGCAGCCCCGCCGCTACAGGCAAGAGCTCCGCCCTCGCAAAAGTCGACCTGAACATCGATCACTAAAAGCGCTTTAGCCATTGACTACCTATTCACTAGATTCTTGCCGCAATTGTAAAAGCCAAGCACCAAATCATCCATCGCCTGCCTATTGGCAGCCGTGACATCTCCTAGGTTGTAGACAGTGAAAATCAAGCGAGCATCGTCTGGGGTCTGTAGGAAGCCTGCCAACGAGTAGCCGGTCCTGATCCAGCCAGTTTTTGCAATCACGGCACCGACCGCATCAAGTAGGCGACTGCTTAGTGAACCAGGGGTGCCACTGACCGGCATGGCCTCTTCGATTAGCTCAAAATCGCCATAGCCCTGGTGGATCAGCTCCAAGAGGTCGTTCACCTGAGCCGGAGAAACTTGGTTGTAACGAGATAATCCCGAGCCATCCTCGACCTTCAAGCCGGCTAGCTCAAGACCAGTTCCGCGCAACGCTCGGTTATAAGCCTCGGTCAAAGAAGCAAAGCTGCCGTCAAGACCCACATCCAAAGAGACCAGCCTGGCCATTGCTTCTGAGAGAGTGTTGTCACTCACAATCATCATGTAGTCGATCCAGGTCGACATCGGAGCCGATTGCACCTTTGCAACCTCGATCGCATCGGCTGGTGCTATTCCAATCTCTAGCTCGGCGTCAAGAGCGCTTTCACCAAGGGCCTCTTGAAACCAGGTGCCGGCTCGCAATACCGGATCCTTAGATCTAGGTGAGTCTTTGAAGGATGCATCGTCGCGGTCGCCATCAACCTGTAGTGCGCTGACATAGGACATGTAGCCATTTGTTAGACCTCGTTGATCCCAAACCTCCTGATACTCACCTCGAGGAAGTCCGTATGCAGTGCTATCCAAGACAATTCGAGACACACTCTGATCTGGTAATGCTCTATTGATCTGCCGAACTAGATCCAAAAGCTTTGGCGCATCTTCGTAGACAGATCGCTGATTGACACCGGTTCGGCTCAAGGTGACATCCCCCGCCCCCACAAGATACAAAACGCTTGGATCAACTGCATCGACATAGACCCTGGTGGTCACTCGGTAATCAGGTCCCAAGGTTTCTAGTGCTGCGGCTGCAGTGAAGAGCTTCATCACCGAAGCTGCGCGAGCTGGAGTTTGACTGCCTCGTTCAAAGAGAATCTCGCCTGTTTCAGCGTCTAAAACCTCCGCCTGCAGAACCAAAATGTCATTTGAATCTTCGAATTCACTCACGCTGCACTGAATTGGCTCTTCAACCACCTCAACCGGTTCGGCTTCCAATGGAGCCTCAGTTGGGGTGGGTTGAGCCTCAATGGTTGCCGCCACAGTCTCCTGCGGCATTGGCTCTTCGCTCGAGAGCGAGAGCGGTCCAGTGAACAAAATGCCGAGAGCGGCCAGGCCCGCAAATAGCCCGCCGGCCACCCCGAGTAAAGCTTGTTTCATAAGACCTGCCTACACTTACACCATGAAGCTTAGATGGCTTGCCAGCCTAACTGCCGCCCTGTTGACTATCTCGGCACCCTCGTTCGCGCATGACGAACTAGTCGATCAATCTCCAGCGACCAACGAGGTTCTGAACGCTGGCATCATCACGATTGAACTGACCTTTAGTGGTGACCTCATAGCTCTTGGCGATGGCTCGGGCAGTGAGATCGTGATTTTGAACTCAGCTGGAGAGCCTATGAACAATGGCTGTGCCGTTGTTGAAGGGAATATGGCCACCGCCAGAGCGGACATCGATGAGCCAGGTGTCTACCAGGTTGGTTGGCGCGCAGTCTCCTCTGATGGTCACCCAATCAGTGACAGCTTTCGGTTCGAGGTCGTGAACCCAGATGGCTACGTGGCAGATGCAAATTACGTCTTTACGGATTGTGCAAATCCATACAATCCAGCGTCGACCGAAATCGAATTTGAAAACCCTGAGCTGATCTACTGGATTCTCTTTGGATCCTTGGGGATTGCAGCCCTGGGCCTACTTTTCCTTCTTAGGCCCAAGAAAACCCTGTAGTGCTGCCAGGCCTGTGAACACCACGCCGGCAATTATCATCTCAATCACCACACCGAACCTATTTCCAGCCGGGGCTGAAAATAGTGAGTAAACGACATCTAAGGCAGTTGAAAACATCAGGCCCGCTGTAATGGAAACTGCCAAGATCTTTAGTAGCCAAGTTTTGCCAAGTGGGATTCGATCTCCAGACCAGAAAATCAGTGCGCTAAGGCCAACTCCGATAATCGTCCCGGACAGAATCAGACCGGTGCTGGGGTGATAGAAGTAGCTGATTGGCAGCCAAACAGCGAGTGCTGCAATAAGCGGCAACGCTTTTTCAGAATTCAACATCGATCACGCAATCTGACAGAACTTGTTAAGCGGGTCAACCTGGCCCGCAACGACGATTTGGTCGCCGGAGTGCAGCACGGTCTCTGGGAAGGCGGGGTTGTATTGACCGTCACCCTTGGTGACAGCCACCACGGTTACCCCGTAGGTTGAACGAATCTTGAGTTCCGCCAGAGTCTTTTCATGGAAGCTCTCTGGAACCTGAGACTTGAGCATCACGAAGTCCTTGTCGATTGGAACGTAATCCAACGACTCTCCAGAAACCATGTGCGCTACTCGCTTGCCCATCTCGTATTCAGGGAAAATCACATGGTGAGCACCAAGTTGATCAAGAATTCGTCCGTGTGATTGGCTGTTAGCCTTCGCCCAAACGTTTGGGACCCCGAGCTGCAATAGCAACGAGGTTGTCAAAATGCTTGCTTCTAGATCGGCACCGATTGCAACAACTGCGGCATCGAACTCCTCGATGCCTAGCTCTTTCAACACAGCTTCATCGGTGGTGTCAGCCTTGACTGTGTGGGTGAGTTCGTGGGACATCTGCTGCACTAGGCGCTCATCGGTGTCAACACCTAGGACCTCATGACCTGTGGCCATGAGCTCTCGAGCGAGTGAGGACCCAAATCTACCCATACCAACGACGATCACGTTGGTGTGCAGTCTGCGCTTTTTGATTCTCTCTTTAGCCAATGAGCGGCCTTTCCTTTGGTAGTTCGTAGTGCCTGCGGGTAATTCGCAGGGCAAGTGCTGAAGCCACAACCACTGGTCCCAGTCTTCCAATAAACATCAAAACCGACAGCCAAATCTTCGCAAAGTCTGGCAAGTCGGCGGTAATACCGGTTGATAATCCCACGGTTGCGGTTGCGGATATCACCTCGAACAGAAGCTGGTCAAGGCTGAACTTTGTGGTCGCTGCCAAAAACAAGGTTGAGAACAAGATTGTCATTGTTGATAGCGACACCAGCGTCAGCGCCTGACGCTGAATCGATCTAGGCAATCTGCGGTTGCCAACATTCACCGCAGTCTCACCTCGAATCTCGGTGTAGATGATGAAGAACAGCACCGCTATTGTGGTGACCTTGATGCCACCTGCAGTCGATGCTGATCCGCCACCAATGAACATTAGGAAGTCCATTCCCAGCCATGTTGCGGTGTCCATCTGGGAAATATCAACTGAATTCAAGCCACCAGATCGTGGCATAACGGCAGCAAAGAGGGTGTTCCAAATCTTGTCCCATCCACTGAGGCCACCGATGGTGTTGGGGTTGTTCCACTCAAGAGCCCCTATGAACAGGGAACCCAGGGCTAATAGCACCACAGTAGCGCCCAGTGTGAGCCTGGTGTGCAGAGAGAATCGACGCAGTTTGCCACTTGGCTGACGGTTGAGTCGCCAGATTCTCTCGTGTAGCTCAATAAGAACTGGGAACCCAAGCCCACCGACCACAACGGCGAGCATGATTGGCGCGATAAAGAAGAAGTCGGTGTTGAAACCGATCATGTAGTCCGAGAACAGCGAGAAGCCACCATTATTGAAAGATGAGATGGCATGGAAGGTGCCATACCAGATTGCATCTCCCAGGCTGAAGCCATACTCAAAGTGCAGCCGCTGGGTTAGCCATGCGGCCAACAATGCCTCAAAGCCGAAGTAAACCAACAATATTGCTCGAAGCAGTTTAGGAAGAGAGTCAGCCCCGACAATCTTGGCCTCAGACAGAGTGTTGAGCCTGTCCTTAAGAGAAATTCGACCAGAGACCAACAGACCAAGGATTGTTGCAAACGAAACTATTCCAAGGCCACCGAGTTGAATCATGATCATGATGGCGGTTTGGCCAAATGCCGACCAGTGCGTGCCGGTATCGACGACCGTGAGTCCGGTAATGCAAACTGCAGAAACCGCGGTGAACAGCGCCGTGACCAGGTTAGTTTGATTTCCAGCAGCGGTCGATATGGGTAGCATCAAAACGGTTGTGCCAATCAGCACAGCTGCGCCGAACGCCAACACCACAATCTGAGTTGGGTGCAGCGAGAGCTTCTTAGATTCGCTCACCGTGCAAGCCTATGCCTAACCTTCTACAAACAAAAGCAACCTCAAAACCCTACACCGCAAGTTAGTCTTACAAAATGGCAATCAAAGTCCCCGTCCTGATCTTTGATGGTGACTGCGCTTTCTGCTCTTCTAGCGCGAGACTTCTTCGAAAAATGACCCGCAACAAAATCGCAATTGAGCCATATCAATACTTAGCTCTTGACAAATACGAACTTGACGCTGAAAAGACGTCAAAAGCCGTTTACTACGTCGCAAATAATGAAACTTTCTCTGCCGCTAAGGCCATTGCCAAGTGCTTGATTGACGCGAGAACACCTTGGTCCATTGCGGGAGTATTGCTCAACATCCCGGTGGTTATCTCGGTGGCTGAATTGGTCTACGCATGGGTTTCCAAAAACCGCCATCGCCTTCCCGGCGGCACACCAGAGTGCTCACTACCAAAACCCGCTTCGGAAAATCAGTAGTGTTTTTCTAAATGACCCTTAGGAAGCAATGCAGCTGACCGAACTAAAAACCCCCTACCTAATCTTTTTGGGCTCAGAAACCGATGAGACCTATGCAAAGACCGGTGCCGGGGTCGCGCACTGGTCACCAGAGAAGTGCATGGGACAGTTTCACCTTGAAGGCGGAACGGTTGACTTAGGCCTTCCGGAGCACACCATTGAATCGGCCGCCGTGGAAGGTGCGAAGACGCTCTTGATTGGCACAGCGCTAGTTGGTGGCGGCATCCCCGAGAGCTGGAGCAAGGTTTTGATAGAGGCCATGGAGCACGGTATGGACATAGTTGCAGGGGTCCACACTCGACTCAATGAGATTCCAGAACTCAAGCAAGCGGCCGAAGCAAACCAGGTGAGTCTGATTGATGTTCGAGTGCCGCCAAAGAATTTGCCGGTCGGTAACGGTAAGAAGCGAACCGGAAAAAGACTGCTCACTGTTGGAACCGACTGCGCTCTCGGCAAGAAATACACAGCACTCGCCATCGCGCAGGAACTGAAGACCCAGGGCAGGAAAGCAACTTTTCGGGCTAGCGGGCAAACCGGAATCATGATTTCCGGCAGTGGAATTCCTATCGACGCTGTTGTTGCCGACTTCATTTCGGGAGCCGCGGAGACCCTTTCACCAGAAAATGAGCCAGATCACTGGGATGTCATCGAAGGTCAGGGGAGCATCTACCACCCCGGCTACGCCGCAGTTTCAATGGGGCTGCTGATGGGCTCTCAGCCTGATGCGTTCGTGGTTTGCCACCAGGCCGGCAGAACACACATCGCAGGCTGGCCTGAGTTTGAACTGCCAACCATCAGAGATGTCATTGAAAGAACCATTGAGATTGGCAAGCAAACCAACGGCGCGATTCACTGCGTGGGATTGAGTATCAACACATCGAAGCTCTCTGAGCACGAGGCAAAAGATTTTCTTGAATCACTCGAAAACGTTTTTGGCCTCCCCGCAACAGACCCAATTCGGTTTGGGGTAGAGAAGATCGTGAAGGCACTGAGTTGAAGTATGAAGTAGCACCAATGACGCTCCCGTTGGAGCGTCCGTTTTCAATCACTGGACACACGTTTATAAACCTCGAGGCAGTGGTTGTGACGCTGACGAAAGATGGCCACGTGGGTCGAGGCGAGGGAGACGGCGTCTATTACCTAGGCGAGAGCCAGCAGAGCATGGTCGACGAACTTGAGTCAGTTCGCCAACATGTCGAGGCAGGCATCACCAAAGAGCAGCTGCAAGATCTGCTACCCGCGGGCGGAGCTCGCAATGCCCTGGACTGCGCTCTTTGGGACTTAGAGGCAAAGACAGCCGGTCAAAGAATCTGGAAGCTTTTGGGCATGCAGCCCAAGACCTTGAACACCGTCGCAACAATTGGCATGGGCACTCCGCAAGAAATGTCGGATAGGGCGCTGGAATTCTCGAACTATCCGAACCTAAAGGTCAAGCTCGATAACGATTCACCCATCGAGCGCCTAGAGGCAATCAGGTCAGTTCGACCCGATGCCACCTTGGTCATTGACGTCAATCAGGGCTGGGAATACCAGGACCTGCTGAATTACATGCCGGATCTAGAGCGACTGGGTATCGCGATGATCGAGCAGCCGCTGAGAAGAGCGGGCGACAAACAGCTCGAGGATCTGGAGAGCCAAATACCAATTGGTGCAGATGAGAGCATCCTCACTCTTGAGGAGTATCACCAAATAAAAAACAGGTATCAGGTCATAAACATAAAACTCGACAAAACCGGTGGGCTCACCGAGGCTTTGCGGATTGTGAAGGCAGCCAAAAAGGATGGTAAGCAGCTGATGGTTGGAAACATGACCGGCAGTTCACTTTCAATGGCTCCGGCCTATGTAATTGGCCAGTTCTGTAGCTTCGTAGACATCGACGGCCCGCTCTTACTTGCTAACGACATCGAGCACGGCTTGCAGTATTTGAATGCCGGAGTGGTTGGTTTACCTTCCGAAGAACTCTGGGGTTAGCTTGCAAAGAGTTGTCCAGCTACTAGCGATTCTCGCTGCTTTAGTTGCCGGGACCCTGATTGCAGTTCAATCAAGAATCAACGGCGGCCTTGGATTAGCTCTTGGAGATGGCATCGGTGCCGCGCTCTATTCCTTCACCTCTGGTTGGATTCTGATAGGTCTAATCACATTGTTCTCAAAGGCTGGTAGGGCTGGCGTCAAGAGAATTATCGTTCTTCTAAAAACTCGCCAACTGCCACTGTGGATGATCTTTGGCGGTGCATTTGGCGGCTTCTTTGTGATGACTCAAGGGTTGGCAGCTGGCGGTCTAGGAATCGCCCTTTTCACCGTCGCGGTTGTGGCCGGCCAAGGTATTTCAGGGATCATGATTGACTCTAGGGGTTGGCTCGGGGTTCAAAAAAGAAGACTGAATGCCGTCCGAATCATTGGCGCCATCACTGTGGTACTGGGTGTTGCGATGGTTTCTGAAAACCCCAGCCTTGACACTCTTGCTCTGCTAACCCTGCCATTTTTGGCGGGGCTTGGACTTGGTTACCAGCAAGCCGCCAACGGCAAGATTCGTATCAGTTCAGAATCAGCAATTGCTGCAACTTTTTTGAACTTTGCAATGGGCTCGGGTGTTCTTTTGATTGCCAAGCTACTCACGCTTCCAGCTGTCGGGCTACCAACGAGCACGCCCTCTGAATGGTGGCTCTACATCGGCGGCTTTGCCGGGGTGCTATTCATCGCTATCCAGGTAATCGTGGTTGCAAGAATCGGGGTACTTGGCCTTGGGGTATTGCTAGGGACCGGGCAGCTAATTGGCTCTTTGCTAATCGATTTCACCTTCCCGCTGCCGGGTCAAGTGGTGACTGTAATCCACATAGTTGGGGTGTTGGTGACCCTTGCAGGTGCGTTGATGGTGAACCTCAAGCGCTAGCTAAGAATCTCGATAGCGGCCATCGCGGCATTGTGGCCTGCGATACCGCTCACTGCTCCACCACGTCTAGCAGCAGAGCCGCAAAGCAAAATACCTTGGTGCCCAGAATCAACACCCCAAATCTGGGCCGGAGTGTCTAGCGGCTCTTCATCCTCGGCAAAGGGCCAGCTCAGCGGTTCGTGGAAAATGTTTCCACCAGGGAGTCTGAGTGCATCCTCTAGATCCCTGGTGGTTTTAGTTTCGATGCAGGGTTCACCGTTTGCATCCAGTAGCAGCAAATCTTCGATTGGCTCGGCGAGCACCGAGTTCAAAGACGCGAGAACCGCGGCCTGTAAGTCTTTTCGCATTTGATCGTGTCCAGCCTCAGAGAGATTTGCCACCAGAGAGTGGGGTGCGTGCAGGGCAAATACGGTGAGCGTTTGCGCTCCTGTTGCTTGTAATTCCGGTCCGAGAATTGATGGGTCAGTTAGCGAGTGGCAGTAAATCTCACACGGCATCGGGTTTGGGATCTCTCCTCTGCTGGCAACTTCATAGGCGGTTTGCAACTGATCAAAACTCTCATTGATGTGGAAGGTGCCACCAAAAGCAGCCTCTGGGCTGACCGATGGGTCTTTTAGCTCGGGCAGTCTTTTCAAAAGTAGGTTCACCTTGACCTGCGCTCCATGGGGGTAGGCCCCGGTAGCAGCATTCTCACTAGCACTCACAGCTGTGGCGTCTGAAATCAACCGGGACAGCTCTTGCCTAGAAACATTGGCTAGCACAATATCTGCAGACACCTCGTGGGGCTGGCCATTAACAAAGTAGTGAACTGCAGATTTGGAAGGTAAGGCTGCAATCTTCACCACCTCTGCGTTTGACACAAGTTTTGCCCCAAATCTCAAGGCCGCTTCTCTGAGCTCTGAGCTCACCGCGCCCATGCCACCGATTGGCACGTTCCATTCCCCGGTGCCACCCCCAATCACGTGATACAAGAAGCATTTGTTTGCGCTGAGGGTTGGGTCATCGTTCGAAGCAAAGGTTCCAATCAGCGCATCGGTAAAGACAACTCCTCTAACCCAATCACTGGAAAACTCATCGGAGATAGTTCCGCCAACCGGCTCTTCAATGAACTTCTTCCAAATGTCTGGATTTGGAAAGCTCTTTTTGAGTTCTGATCTTGATTGAAGTGGCTTCAAGACACCTGGCCAAAGCATCGAGGCCAACTGCTGAGTCTGCGAATAGAAGTTTTGCCAGCTCTCAAAATCTCTAGTCGCATCGATGCTCGCGAAACTTCGCTCTGTTATCTCTGGATCTTGGTTATCAACCAAGAGGCCTTTGGCCTCGCCGGGCACTGGAGTGTAGGAGGAGTATCTCCTTTGAGCCAAGGAGATATGAAGTCCTAGGTCTTCAATGATCTGCTGGGGTAGCAAGCTAACAAGGTATGAATAGCGCGAGAGCCTGGCATCAACACCTTCAAATGCTTGTGCTGAAATAGCGGCTCCACCAAAAACGCTCAGCCTCTCAAGCAGCGTCACGTCGAGACCCGCTTTGGCCAAATAGGCGGCGGCAGTGAGACCATTGTGGCCACCGCCAATGATTACAACTTTTTTCAAACCGGCTCTTTTCAGTAGATAAAGCAATCAACTACTGCCAGCTTGCAGGCTGTTGCTAAAAGTTACCTTGAGTAGGTTCGAGTCTGCCCAACAAGTTCGCCATCCACAAGCACCCTTAGCCTGTTTTTGCCAGGGGTTAAAAACACCGAGCGAACGAAGTAGATGCTGTTGGTGAGGTTTGCGTAGTTTCCCTCATCATCAAGATCGCTCTGTGAAATCCTTAGCCAAGCCAACTCTCGGTATTCACCATTTCGCTGCTGAACCATGAACTGCACTTTTTGCCCCAACTGCGGGTATTTGACGTAGAACTTAACTTCGTTCTCACTTACCTTCTTAGTCCAAGCTACGAATTCACCATCGGTGGGTTTCTCCGGTGGACGCTGCCTAAAGGTGTCCGACTGCAGTGACTCAGGCGAGCGACCGTACTCATTTTCTAGGACCAGAGTCACGGAATATCCAAGCCCATACTCCAGGCCTTCAAGTTTTAGCTCACGCATATTCGGCTCAAGCTCAAGCTCTGCAATGAACTCCCCAAAGGCATAAATGCGCATGTATTGCCGTGTCAATGAAGCAGCAAACTCACTGGGCACTCGCCACGATATCAGGGGGCTGGTCCCGCGCAATGTCACGCTGGCCTTACTCGCAGCAACAGGTGCAGTGCTAGCGGTGGAACCATTAGAGGATTCATCAGGTGCATCAGCGCCTGGGGCGCCTTCAAGCTCGTCATCGGGAGTAGTTGCATCCGACCCAGTCAGGTTTATGTGCGCGAGCAGGTTTGCTGTCCCCTTCAGATCCTCTGCAATTGCACCAGGCGTGGCCGAAGCGATGATTGTCTGAGCAATGTTTGCCGGCACATCGTTTTGGAACTCAAGGGCCTGCGCCACGATTCCAGAAACATGGGGTGCGGCCATCGAGGTGCCCGAGAGAGTGGCTGCAGCAGTATCGGAGCTGAAGTAGGCGCTACGAATGCTGCTACCAGGAGCAATTAGGTCCACGCATGAACCAAAGTTGGAGTAGCCTGCCAGCTCGTCTTGAATAGTCGATGCTGCAACTGTCAGAGCACCTGGGACTCTCGCTGGAGAGAAGTTGCAAGCGTCTGCGCTCGCGTTTCCGGCTGCAACGACAACGTGGATTCCTCTTGCCAAAAGCCCCTCAACGGCTGCGTCCATCGATGCACTCGCACCGCCACCAAGGCTCAGGTTAACTACGGCAGGGGTGCCATCGTGAACTTGGCCAATCCAGCTCAAGCCTGAAATGACTCCGGAAAGAGTGCCTGAACCATCACAGCCTAAAACCCGCACCGGAATGATTGAAACATCTTTAGCGACCCCGAAGACCTCGCCTCCAATGGTTCCAGCAACGTGTGTGCCGTGACCATTGCAGTCTTGATTGCCCGGTCCATCGCTAACAGCACTGAAACCCTCTGTAACGCGACCGGAGAATTCTTGGTGAGTTCCTCGGACACCAGTGTCAACCACGTAAACATCGACACCCAGACCCGTTTGCTCGTAGCTGTAGCGCGAGTCGGGGGTAGTGGGGACTTGATCTAGACGATCCAGGCCCCAAACCGGGTCAACCTGAGTGGCTCTAACTGAAATAGTTTGGTCAAGCTCGATACCCAATACGGTTGAGAATTGCGCTAGTTCAGCTAGTTCAACGGCCGTGAGCGTGGCGGCAAGTCCAGGGATCACCCCCTTGAAGTTTGCAACCACTCTGCTCGCTAGACCCCTGGACTCAGCATCGAGGTCAGCACCAACCCGATACTGAATTAGGTAGTTTTGCGCCAAACAACCGGCCGCCGAACCTCCATCGATAACCTCAGTGCACTCCTCTGGAACAGAGTCTGCGAATTTCGCTTTCGCCGCCGCAGGGGTGTCAAGTCTTCGAACAAGTCCCGGAGGGGTTAAATCTGCAAGTCCAGCTCCAACTCCAACTCCTGGATTAGCCGCAGGTGT
>CBFIEQ010000014.1:13054-23390 GCA_965661645.1 uncultured Aquiluna sp. | reverse complement strand
GTAGTGCGGGTCGCGCTTCTTGCCGATGCGCTTTAGGCGGATTTTTACAGCCACAATTCTCCTGTGAGGTTTCGGGGCGAGTTTCCACCGTGAGCGTGGGGGCACACTCGGAGGTTTCTCAAGGTTTTTCGATCACGTCCAGATAGAGGGTCGAGACGCTCGAACTCGCAAAAGTCTGCCAGAAAAATGACAAAACCGCTACTTATTCAACCCAAATGCACTGCCGGAGCCACCTTCAGCAGGCTTTTGAGTGAATACGCCGGCGTTTTCAGCCGCTCTTTTGGCCGGATTTCCAGACTTGGAACCCTTTTTCTTTTTGTCCTTTTTCTTGCCACCGATGTAGCCGCCACCAACTGCTCCGCCCATTTGAACCGGGTTTGTGCCCGGAATTGCTGGCATTCCACCCTTGGACATTGTCTTCATCATTTTCGCTGCCTGTTCAAATCTATTTACCAGCGCATTTACCTCGGTAACAGTGGTTCCGGAGCCCTTTGCAATTCTCAAACGCCTGGATCCATTTAGAACCTTGGGTTGATTTCTCTCTGTCGGCGTCATCGAGAAGATGATTGCTTCTGTTCTTGCGATCTCTTTCTCATCGAAGTCTTCAAGCTGCTGCTTCATTTTTCCGGCCCCGGGCAGCATCGCAAGGATGTTTTTCATGTTGCCCATTTTGCGAAGCTGCTGCATTTGCTCTAAAAAGTCCTGCAGCGTGAAGGAATCGGTCGCCAGCTTTTCTGCCAGCTTCTTTGACTCTTCTTCGTCAAAGCTCTTTTGAGCCTGTTCGATGAGGCTGATGACATCGCCCATGTCCAAAATGCGACTGGCCATGCGATCTGGATAGAACGGCTCGAAGGCCTCTAGGCCCTCCCCCGTTGAACTAAATAGAATCGGTGCGCCGGTGATTGTCGCGACTGAGAGCGCGGCACCGCCCCTGGAGTCACCATCGAGCTTGGTTAGCACCACTCCGGAAACTCCGACGCCATCGTGAAACGCCTTGGCGACATTCACCGCATCTTGACCCAGCATCGAATCCACGACGAACAACACTTCATCGGGTTCGACACCGTCACGGATGTCCCGCGCCTGCTGCATCATTTCTTCGTCAACACCCAGGCGGCCCGCGGTGTCAACAATCACTACCGAAAACTGACTCTTCTTAGCGTGGGCGATGGCATCTTTCGCGACCTTCACCGGGTTCCCGACACCATTGCCGGGTTCGGGAGCAAAGACGGATGCGCCGACCCGCTCACCGAGGACCTGGAGCTGGTTGACAGCATTTGGACGCTGCAAATCAGCCGCAACTAGCAAAACGGTGTGGTTTTGCTCCTTGAGCCACATCGCGAGTTTGCCGGCAAGGGTCGTCTTACCTGAACCCTGTAAACCGGCAAGCATGATCACGGTTGGCGGGTTCTTAGCGAAAGCCAACTTTCTTGCCTCGCCACCGAGGATCGCGGTTAGCTCCTCGTTCACAATTTGAACCACCTGCTGAGCTGGGTTTAGCGCCTTTGAGACCTCGTTGCCCAGCGATCGTTCGCGAATCTTGCCAGTGAAATCCTTCACTACCTCAAGCGAAACGTCTGCCTCCAAAAGTGCTCGCCTGATATCTCTCAGGGTTGCATCAATGTCAGCGGGAGATAGTCGACCCCGGCCCCGGAGGTTTTTGAAGGTATCCGAAAGTCTGTCGGAAAGGTTGCCGAACATTTAGCTCCTAGCCAATAGTGGAGGCGTTACTCACCCTGAGGGGGCAGTGCAGCAACAATCGGGTGGTCTCCAGCAATTGGTCCAACCTTTGCGGCTCCGCCCGGAGAACCAACTTCATCAAAGAAGTCCACGTTGACCTTGTAGTAGTCGCTCCACTCGCCCGGAACATCGTCTTCGTAGTAGATAGCTTCAACTGGGCAAACCGGCTCACATGCACCGCAGTCAACACACTCATCCGGGTGGATGTAGAGCATGCGGTCGCCCTCATAAATGCAGTCAACAGGACACTCGTCAATGCAGGCCTTATCCTTCACATCAACGCATGGCAACGCAATTATGTAAGTCAATGAACGCTCCTAAATCTGCCTCAAGTCTAATCAAGGGTTTTGGTTGCGACTGCACAGAACCCGATGTGTGAACAAAAAACGTGAGCGATCAGTTCTTAGCTCTGCCGGTAGGCGACTAGACCCTTTGCAAATTCCTCTGGGGAGAAAAAAGCAAAGTCATTAATACCTTCGCCAACCCCCACCAGCTTCACCGGAAGGTCTAGCTGCTCCTGCAAAGAGTAAACAATTCCACCCTTCGCGGTCCCGTCGAGCTTGGTCATGACTATGCCAGTTACCTCGGCAACCTCGGTAAAAGCCCTAGCTTGACTTATTGCGTTTTGCCCCGTGGTTGCGTCAATCACCAACAAAACCTCGGTAATCACTGCCTGCTTTTCAACCGCTCGCCTGATCTTCCCGAGCTCATCCATCAGATCCTTTTTATTCTGGAGTCTTCCGGCGGTGTCAATGATGGCGATGTCGGCATCTTTGCTCAAAGCCAGTTCAACGGTTTGGTAGGCCACCGAAGCCGGATCTTGGCCCTCTCGCTCGGGCTTCACGATCTCTGCCTCGGCCCGGTGCGCCCAGGTGGCCAATTGATCGACTGCGGCTGCTCGGAAAGTGTCTGCTGCACCCAACACAACGCTCCAGTCGCCGTCTCGAAGCCAGCGAGAAAGCTTTCCGATGGTCGTGGTTTTCCCCGCGCCATTGACTCCAACCACCAAAATCACATAGGGCAGTTTTCCTGAGCTGAGATTCAATGCCGAATCATCCCTGGAGAGCTTTTCAATCAGTAGATCTCTAAGTAGCAATCTAAGTTCAGCGTCGCTGGTGGCTCCAGAGCGATTTGCTGCCCTTTTGAGCTCCTCAGTGATTTCAACTGCGGCATCAACCCCAAAGTCTGCCCGCAACAAGATGTCTTCTAGTTCCTCGAGATCAAAATCTGAGCTGAAAAGCGAACGGATTCCGCTTCCCAAATCACGAGCGGGTAACTCAACCTCGACAACAGCTGCACTTGGCTCGACGGCCTCGACGGGAATTGGCTCCCTAGGGACCTCAGGGGCTACAGCAACCTCCGCAACAAGAGCCTGTTGGGTCCGTTCGGGCTCCTGCTCGAACTCAGACTCCGGCTCCGACTCCGGCTCGGCATCTTGTTGCAAGCTTTCTTCTGCGAGGCTGGCTGGTTCAAGAGCAACAGGTGTTGGCGACTCTAGAACCTCGGCCACCAATTCGGTCTGCTGATCTTGAATGTCCGTTGTTTGAACTTGGACCTCAGCCTTGTCACCGCGAAGGCGCTTTAGGAATTTAAACATCAGCTGGCCTTGTCAAGCTTTTGACCTACCACCTGGGTGATGCCGTCTTGCCTCATCGAAACACCATAGAGCGCGTCTGCAATCTCCATCGTGCGCTTTTGGTGAGTGACAATAATCAACTGCGAGGATTCCCGCAGTGATTCAACCACCGTTAGCAATCTTCCCAGGTTGGAATCATCCAAAGCAGCCTCAACCTCGTCGAGAACGTAGAAGGGGCTGGGTCGAGCCTTAAAGATTGCAATCAACAGCGCAACTGCCGCCAGAGACCTCTCTCCACCAGACAACAGAGACATTCTCTCGATGCGTTTTCCAACCGGTCGGACAGATACCTCGACACCAGCGCTCAACAGATCATCTGGGTTCGTAAGCGATATGGAGCCAGTCCCACCGGGGAACAGAACAGGGAAGATCTTCTCAAACTCTCGCTTGGTATCCTCAAAAGCGGCGCCAAAAATGTGCTGCATCTTGCTGTCCAAATCGCGAATGATTCCAGCAAGATCTGCCCTGGCCTTGGTCAAATCCTCGAGCTGTTCGCTGAGATAGCGGTGACGCTCTTCGAGAGCCGCAAACTCCTCTAGAGCAAGTGGGTTAAAAGCTCCCAACTGGGCCAATCTGCTTTCGGCCTGTCGCAATGCTTTTTCAAGCTCTTCTTTTGACTCTTCACCAACTTCGGTTTCCAAAAGTTCGTCAAGTCCAAGGCCCAGCTCAGCCTGAGAGCGCTCGGTCAAATTCGAGAGATTCAATCTGAGTTCGTGGTTCTTGAGCTCAACCTCATGAACACCCTGGTTGAGTTCAGTGAGCTTTGCTTCCAGTGACTGCGCTTGAATTCGGAGGTTATTCAATCTCTCGAGACGGGTGCCGCGCTCTGCCTCGGTCTCTCTGAGCTGCTGACGAAGCTTCCGCGCACTGTCCTCAACCACCTTCAAAACCGATGGGAGCTTCTCGGCGGTTTGCTGGGCAAGCTCAAGCTGCTGCTTTCGTTCTGACTCGGCCTCGGCTTGCTCAGCCATCGCTCGCTGCGCATCTTGGATTCGACCCTTCAGAGTCGCGGCTTCCTTGCTGGCACCGCTGAGCCTTTCCCGAATTGCTCCAACCTCGATGCGAACCTCCAGTTCCGCGCTGCGAGCAGCTTCGAGCTCAGTCACAATCTCAGTCCGCAGCTGGGTGTTTTGCTCAGTGCTCTGAGGCGCTGGCAGCTGGGCCAGGTGCTCTTTTGCACCGGTCAGGTCAGCTTCCAGTAAAACCCTGTCCTGTTCGAGTTTTTGAATTTCACGCTGCAATCTTTCGGCATCAGCATTTGCAGCGTCAGCTTGAGCAATCACGCGGCCAATGCGCTCGGCTCTGGCAGCGAGTTCAGCATCGTGCTGCTGCAATGACGACAAAGCGCTCTTGACGGTTTCCGAGCGCTGAACAAGCGTTGTTTTGGCCCGCTCGAGCTCTGCCGTTGAGTCGGAGATTTCTTTCGCGATATTTGTAAGGCGCTTACTCGCGCTCTCGCGCTCCGCAGTGAGCTCGAGCTTCGAAGGCTTCTTGGAGCCGCCGCCTCTCACTAGGTATTCACTGAGGTAATCGCCATCCTTGGTGATCACAACAGCGCCTTTGAGTTCGGTGCTTGAGAGCGCTTTGAGCGCTGAATCAAGGTCCTCGGAAATGAAGATGTTGCCCAATTGAGCCAGCACCTCCGCTGGGGCACTTACGACGCTGGCTGCCGAGACCAGACCAGCTCGCTCCAATTTCTCACCGCGCACCGGCTTGGCGCTTGAAACTAAGAACTCAACCCGCCCAAGTTTTTCACTCTTCAAGAATTTCAGACCCTGAACTGCTTTATCAACACTCCCAACCACCATCGCATCGCTCAGCGGTCCAAGCGCAACCGCGATAGCGATCTCGAAGCCAGGGTCCACCAGGATTTGCTCTGCTAGCAGTTGGCTCAGACCGGCAAGGTTTGCCTTCTTCACGTCGGCAACACCATCAGATTGCTCCAGGGTCAGCCCTAGTGCTGCGTGCTTGGCGGCCAAGGCGTCACGCTCACGCTCCAGTGCGTGAAGCTCATCTCTAAGTTGGTCTAGTTGCTGCCTGGCGGAAGCCTCAGCAGCCTGAGCTTTTTCGTAGTCAAGCCTGAGGGCATCATCGCTGGTGTTCATTTCTGGCTGGAGCTCAGCCTTGGCGCTCGCAAGCTCGTCTGCTCGCTCTTTGGTTTGTTGCGCTGAAATGGCCAGTTCACTCAACTGTGAGCTGAGTCCTGCAATCTTGCTCTCAATGAGGCTGACGTCGTTCTCAGCGGCTGATATTGCTCGCTGCTGACTCTCCTGCTCGCCTCTCGCGCGAATTTGGTCCGCTTCGAATGCACTCAGGCGCCCTAGCGCTTGCTCCCTAGCGCTTTCCAATTCTTCCAACTGGGCTGTCTTTTTGGTGAGGTCTGCTTCGAGGTTTTCAACCGACTGCTCAGTCAGCTTCAGCCCCTCAGAAAGTTCATCCAGACCGCTTTGTTGAACGGCACCGGCCGGAGCCTTGAGGAGCTGCAGTTTTTGCTGAGCAAGATTCTGAAGATTTCTGAGCCTTGCCTCTTGAGACTCGAGAGCAAAAAGGTTGGTTCTTAGCTGTTCGAGTTCAGAAGAAACTAGTTGGGCTTCGATTTCTTGAACCCCAGATCGAACTGAGCTGAGTTGAGTCTGCGCATAGCTCGCCTCTGCTTTGCGCTCCGTCTCACCTTTTTGATTTGCCTCGAGTTGCTCGCGCAAACGGGCAACCTGGTGAGCCAACAGCTTCGCCTTTGCTTCTCTTGCGGTTGCGGCAATCTCCTGAGCCTGCTTTGCGATATCAGCTTGACGCCCGAGTGGCTTTAGGTTTCTTCGCAGTTCGCCAATCAAGTCCTGCAAGCGGGTCAGGTTTACCTGCATGGCTTCGAGCTTGCGCTCAGTCTTCTCCTTGCGGCGACGGTACTTGAGGATCCCAGCCGCCTCTTCGATGAAGGCCCTGCGCTCCTCCGGGTTTGCTTTCAGCACGGTGTCGAGCTGACCCTGGCCAACGATTACGTGCATCTCGCGGCCCAAGCCGGTGTCGCTCAAGAGTTCTTGAACATCAAGTAGTCGACAGCTCTCACCATTGATGGCGTATTCACTGGCGCCGTTTCTAAACAGCACCCTGGAAATGGTGACTTCGGCATACTCAATTGGAAGAGCCCCATCGGAGTTGTCGATTGTCAGGGCGACTTCCGCACGCCCCAACGGTCCCTTGGTCTCGGTTCCGGCAAAGATGACGTCTTCCATCTTGCCGCCGCGAAGCGTCTTGGCACCCTGCTCGCCCATAACCCAGGCGAGCGCATCAACAATGTTTGATTTTCCCGAACCGTTTGGCCCCACAACGCAGGTAATGCCAGGTTCGAAGACGAGGTTGGTGGATTGTGCAAAGGATTTAAATCCCTTGAGGGTAATGCTCTTTAGATGCAAGCAGCATCACCCCTTTCTTTTCGTTCGTAAAGCCTATTGAAAAACCAAGGTTGCAATGTCCAACAGGGCCATCTTCCAGAATCTGCGGCTATTGTTCTGAGCATGTCCACCAGTTCCTCAAACGCGCTAGCAGTTCTTGCTGCGCTGGGCCTAGGCGTCGTTGCTTCAGTAATGGGAACAGTCATGCACCAAACCAAGATTCAGGGTGAAGTGCCAATCGGACTTTTCTTCTCACTCTCGCTAGTGCTGTTTCTCGCGGGCGGCGTTAGGGACCGGCAAAGGAACAAGGCGCCCGGGTTTGTCTTTGCCCTGACGCTGGCAATTCTGGTTTTTCTGATTGGCCAGAACCTCACCGGAGACATCCTGATCCCGGCCAATGATGCGGGTCTTTGGTGGTCCTATGGCTCTATTGCTGTTGCGGCTCTTGTTGCACTGTGGCCAAAACTCAAGGTTTAGCTAGTTTTAGTTTTTGACAGCGCGGGCAAAAGTGTGAACCACGATTCGCCCAGGCTTCCCTAACAATCTGAGACCCACAACGATCACAGGGCTTGCCAGCCTGGCCATATGCATTTAGCGATTGAGAGAAGTAGCCAGCCTCACCATTGACATTTTTGTATTGCTCGTCAAAGGAAGTGCCGCCCTGGATAACAGCAGCCTTCAAAACCTCAGTAGCGATGCCAATCAACTCAGCTAGCTTGCGCTTGGAAATTGAGCTGGCTGGTTGGTCGTAGTGAAGCTTTGCAAGCCAGAGCGATTCATCGGCATAAATGTTTCCGATTCCAGACAGCAGGTTCTGATCTAGTAGTACGCGTTTAATGCCCGAGTTCTTCCTGGACATTTTTTCAACCACCTGATCGCTATCAAAAAACGGATCAAGCAGATCGCGCGCGATGTGGCTAACCGTTGATGGAATCAGTGCTTTTGCCGGAGCCTCTGGCGAGAAACCGGCCTCCAAGGAGTCACTGGTTGGAACCAGGTCATCAACCGCAAGGGATCCGAAGAGCCTTTGGTCAACGAAGCGAACCTCGAACGGCTCCATGCTCTTACTTTGAACCTTGATGACTATTCGGGTCTGCGCATCCGCCGGAAAATCTGGGGTTCTGAGCAAAATCTGACCACTCATTCCAAGATGACCGACCATCGCGCGACTTTCGCTAATTGGAAACCAGAGAAATTTTCCTCGCCGTACTACTGACTCGAATCTCGCCCCGTTGATTTCGTCCAGGAAGCCCTGAACGCCGGCAAAGTTCTTCTTGAGCGAGCGGGAATCGTGAATCTGTATTTCCTGCACGTTCGCGCCAACAAGCTTGTGAGCAAGGCCTGCCCTAACGGTTTCGACTTCAGGTAGTTCAGGCATCAAAGCCCCGAGAGTTCCCTAAGAGCAGCGATAGCAGCTTGTGTCTCTGCACCGCGCTTAGTGGTTCCAATTCCAAAAGCAAGCTTCCTATCGCCAGAAAGACAGAAGGCTGTGTATGTGCGTTCATGATCGGGACCCTCACCCGAAATCTCGTATCGCACCGGATCCATACCAAGCTTTGCCAGCAGCTCGACCAGTGAGGTCTTTGGGTCAGCTGCCTCTCGAACTGCGTCCGGGTCATCAAGCAGCGGGATTACGTGCTTTGTAACTATTTGACTTGCGGCCTCAATGCCACCGCTCAAATAGGCAGCGCCCAAGATAGCCTCAAAGGCATCAGCCAAGAGGTTTACCTTCTGGCGGCCACCGGTTTGCTCTTCGCCTTTCCCGAGGCGGAGCTCAGAACCTAAATCGATGCGCTGAGCGGCGGTGGCAAGAGCCTGAGCGGAAACCACCGCATTTTTCAGCTTTGTCAGTTCACCCTCGTTTAGTTGGGTTTCTGATTTATAGACGTGAATGGCAATTAGATAGCCAAGAATGGAATCGCCTAAAAATTCCAGGCGTTCGTTGTTCTCACCACCATTTTCATAGGCGAAAGATGAATGAGTGAGCGCGAGCTCTAGGAGCTCTGGCGCAATTTGTGCACCGAGCCGCTGAAGCAGCTCGTCGTAGTGCATTTAGACGTCTGCTACCTTGCGGCCCTTGTATTCCATGTAAAGCTCGGTGCCGACTGAGTCGGTAACGACCTTTGCACGGTGAGGCAGGCTGTAGGTGACCTGACCGTTCTCAACGGTCTTTACCAGAGTGATAGGCGCAGCCTTCCACTGTGAGCGGCGTGCGCGTGTGTTAGAACGTGATGTCCGTCTCTTTGGTACTGGCATCTTCTACTCTTCCTTGCTTAGTAAGTCTTTTAGAGCTTCAAATCTCGAATCAATCGGTTTTTGATGCTCGTGTCCGGGGTTTTCACTCAACTTTTCCCCGCACTCTGCACACAGTCCAAGACAATCTGGACTACACACGGGCTGGAAAGGAAGATTCAAAACCACCGAATCAATGACTAGTTGCTCTAGATCGATGTGTTCGCCATCGACGACCAACTCGTCATCCGAAGAAGAAGAATAGGCGAAAAGCTCTTGGAAATCCACCTCGATTTCAAGCTTTATTGGATCTAGGCACCTGGAACAGACTAAATCTGCAACTCCAAAGACCTCTCCCGTTGCCAATATTCCCTCGTGAACCGACTCGAGCCTGAGCTCAACCTGAATCTCGCTGCCCTTGGGCAGCTTGGCAACCGGCGTGCCAACGTCCTCGGCAAGGCCATGACTAAGAGTTGCTTCACGCATGTTTCCAGGGTGCTTTAGTAGATCCGTTACTGGGACTTTGAAGCTCACTTTGAAACCTTTTCCTGAAGCGCACTGGCAACACACTTGCTCACATAATTTGAGACATCCCCGCCAAGTGAGGCGACTTCGCGCACCAATGAAGAGCTCACGAAACCAAATCCAGCCTCAGCAGCCAAGAACACGGTCTCAACACCGGAGAGGTCCCTATTGACCTGAGCCATAGGCAGCTCGTATTCGACATCACTTGCCGTTCTGAAGCCCTTTAAGATGGCTTTCGCAGCTCGCGATGCGGCATACTCAGCCAAAAGTCCAGAATCTAGCTTGGCTACCGAAATGTTTGTCGGTGCGCCAATCTCGGCGAGCGATTGATTGGCCAGCTCGACCCGCTCCGCTATCGAAA
This sequence comes from uncultured Aquiluna sp., assembly GCA_965661645.1. Lineage (GTDB taxonomy): Bacteria > Actinomycetota > Actinomycetes > Actinomycetales > Microbacteriaceae > Aquiluna. Next base: position 13,507 of record CBFIEQ010000014.1, on the reverse strand, counting down.
ACAGTGTCTTTTTTGATGGATTGTGAACAATTAGAAGTTCGACGGAGTCAAAGACTTTCGCGGCTCGCGCTAACACCGACAGGTGCCCAAGCGTTATTGGATCAAAAGATCCCGGGTAGATGGCTAGTTGACTCACAATCACCTAGGTTAGCTCTGCTTTAGAGCCGACGCATCCTGTTTTTCGATCAACTTGACTAAGCCGGGCGGCATTGCGCCCAGGTACAGCTCTTGTGCAATCTCCTTGGTTTGGTGAATTAGGTCCTTGTCCCCCACCACCCGAAGCATCTTTAGGGATGACCTACCGCCAGATTGCATTTGACCCAACACGTCACCCTCTCCCCTGAGCTCAAGGTCAACTTCCGATAGCTCAAAGCCATCTGTCGTTGACGCAACCGCCTTTAGGCGCTCTCCGGCAAGGCTGTCAGTTTCTGCCTTGGTGACCAAAAGACACAG
>CBFIEQ010000014.1:0-13044 GCA_965661645.1 uncultured Aquiluna sp. | reverse complement strand
GTGAGATCCCAAATCGATCGGCATCCAAAATCACCATCACCGAGGCATTTGGGACATTCACGCCAACTTCGATGACTGTTGTTGAAACCAAAATATCTGTCTCACCCGAGCTGAAGAGGTTCATAGCCTCGGACTTCTGCTCTGGTGTTAGCCGGCCATGCATCAACCCGATCGAACTGCCCGAGAGCACTGGATTCGCCTTTAGAGCCTCGAAGACCTCCACCGCGCTCGCTGGCACCGGACCTTGGTCCGCTATGGGCAGTTCATCGTCGATCTCGCCAGTGTCTTCTTCGATGGCGCCGTCGATTCTCGGGCACACGACAAATACCTGGTGACCCTTTTCAACTTCTTCTTTGACGCGCTGCCACACCCGTGCAACCAATGCAGCATTTCCCACTTCCACTATGTGGCTTGCTATCTCTTGGCGCCCGGCAGGCAATTCTGTGAGCGTCGATACGTCAAGGTCTCCAAAGACCGTGATGGCAAGTGTTCTGGGGATAGGGGTAGCAGTCATGGCAAGGACATGTGGTGCCTGCTTAGCTTTTTGTCGCAGTTGCTCGCGCTGAGTAACACCGAATCGGTGCTGTTCATCAATGATCACTAAGCCAAGGTCATAAAAACCAACACCTTCTGAGATCAGGGCGTGAGTGCCAACCACGAGCAAGCACTTGCCACTCGCCAAATCAAGCAAAGCTTTTTTACGCTCGGCAGCCTTGAGCTGACCGGTCAAAAGCGTAAGCCCAAGCTCTTTCGCCAAGGCTGGCCCGAGGGCTTTCTGAATACTCAGATAGTGCTGATTCGCAAGAACTTCCGTGGGGGCAAGCAGTGCCGATTGACCCTTGCTCTGGGCAACCGCCAGCACGGTTCGCAAGGCAAGAATTGTCTTACCCGACCCCACCTCACCCTGCAGTAGCCGGTGCATCGGGGAACCAGAGGCGAGGTCTTGAAATATCTCTTTAGACACTAGCTGCTGACCATTGGTCAGTTGAAATTCAAGTGAGGCATCAAATCTGTCAAGCATTTCTCCGGGCACTCGACGCTCCGAAGACTGCTTCGCGGCCATTGCGCGCTGTTGCAGAAGCTCAACATGCAAAACCATTGCCTCGTGAAACTTCAAGGACTTACGGGCCGCCCGATAGTCATCCTGAGTAGCTGGGTGGTGGATCTTCTGGATCGCATCAGCTAGAGAAATGAGTTTTTCCGACTCAAGAAGTGAAGCCGGCAGCAGCTCTTCTAAATCTGATGCTTGCAGAGCGATCTCCATCGCCTTTTGAATCTTCCAGGTTGAGAGTGTTCCGGCGGACTTATAAATCGGAATTGGTAACTCCGCCCAGGCCTTGGCCGATTCTTGATCGACTTGCTCAAACAGCTCGTAGTCTGGGTGAGCGAGTTGCAGCTTGCCGGAAAAGGCCCCCACCTTGCCAGAAAACAATCCCCTGACCCCTTGGTGAAGCTCCTTCTCGCGCCAGGGCTGATTGAAAAAGGCAAGAGTTAAATCTGAATCACCATCGGAGAGCACGACCTCAAAAATGCTGCCCTTGCGCCCTCGCATTCTGCGCACCGAGACCCCAAGCACCTCACCAACAACGCTCACCGTTTCACCAATCGGAAGCGAATGAAATGGGGTCAGCTCTCCTCTGGAGGCATATCTTCTTGGGTAGTGCTCCAAAAGCTCTCCAAGGGTTTTGATTCCAAGCTGCTTCTCAAATGCCTTGGCGGTTTTCTCGCCAAGAACATTTTGGAGCTTTGTTGGAATTAGAAGCATGTAAACAATCATGACCCATCGAACCCCCACACAATCGCTAGGCTCACTCTGGTGACCAGGATTATTTCAGGAGCGGTCGGTTCGCTTCGACTGAAAACGGCAGCCAGCAGCACCAGGCCGACCTCTGATCGAGTCAAAGAGAGCGTCTTTTCGATACTGGAATCCATGGACGCCTTGGAGGACTCGGTCGTGATTGACCTCTTTGCTGGAACCGGAGCCCTGGGCCTTGAAGCTGCATCAAGAGGCGCACAAAGTGTTTCTCTGATCGAGAAGAATCCTCAAGCGGTCAAGATCTGTCAAGAGAATCTAAGGCTGGTGGAGGCAGCCCTCAATAAAAGTGATCTAAGCCCAATACTCAGGCTGGAAAAAATCGCTGCAGAGAAGTACTGCAAGAGCGAACGCAAAGCCTCACTGGTCTTTATTGACCCGCCATATGAATACGAAAACCAACAGATTCAGACGCTGCTGGACGCCTTCAAAAACAACAGCGACTGCATTTTTGTGATCGAGCGCTCAGCTAAGAGTGAGGGGCTTGCACTACCCGCAAACTTTGAGCTCCATACAAAAAAGCACTACGGCGATACGGTGGTTTACTTTTTTACTACAGGTGGCGCTCAGTAGGGCCAACGTAGACCTGCTGCGGTCTACCGATCCTGGTTGTCGGATCTTCCATCATCTCGCGCCAGTGAGCAATCCAGCCCGGTAGTCGTCCAATCGCAAATAGCGGGGTGAACATCTTTGGCGGGAAGCCCATCGCTTTGTAGATGACACCGGTGTAGAAATCAACATTTGGATACAGCTTGCGCTCGACGAAGTAATCATCGGCTAGGGCTGCAGCCTCCAGCTCCTTTGCGATGCCCAAAAGTGGGTCATTCACACCGAGCTCAGCAAGCACCTTATCTGCGGTTTCCTTGACAATCTTGGCGCGCGGGTCAAATGACTTATAGACACGGTGGCCAAAGCCCATCAAGCGAATTCCGTCTTCTTTGTTCTTTACTCGCTCGACATAGCGCTCGACCGACTCGCCGGAGTCCTTGATGTATTGCAGCATATCCAAAACGGCTTCATTTGCTCCACCGTGCAGTGGTCCAAACAGTGCATTGACACCAGCCGACACAGAGGCAAAGAGATTTGCCTGAGACGACCCAACCAGACGAACGGTTGAAGTGCTGCAGTTCTGCTCGTGATCAGCGTGCAACAACAACAGCGTGTCTAACGCCTTCGTGACAACTGGGTTCTGCACGTAGTCCTCGGCATAGGTTCCAAAGGTCATACGCAAGAAGTTCTCAACCATGCCGAGAGAGTTATCCGGATACATCAACGCTTGACCCAGAGCGGTCTTGTGAGCATAAGCAGCCAGCACCGGCATCTTTGCCAGTAGGCGAATGGTGGATAGCTCGACCTGTTCCGCATCCTTGGGGTCAAGTGAATCTGGATAGAAAGTTGATAGTGCTGACACTCCCGCGGAGATAACCGCCATTGGGTGAGCCGACTGAGGGAAAGACCTGAAGAAGTCCTTTAAGTCCTCATGAAGCAAAGTGTGACGGCGAATTAGCGAATCAAAATCTTGAAGCTGATTAGCCTCTGGCAAATCTCCATAGATTAGAAGGTGAGCCACCTCAAGGAAACTCTTTTGCGAGGCAAGTTCTTCGATGGGGTAACCGCGGTAGCGCAAGACTCCCTGATCTCCGTCGATAAAAGTGATTGAACTCTTAGTTGACGATGTGTTCACAAAGCCTTGGTCGAAGGCGGTCATCCCGGTCGAGGACATGAGTTTTGAGACATCAAATGCAGCAGGACCATCGGTCGACTCAATTACCTGCAGTTGGGTTTCCTGCTCGCCGACCCTGACAGTTACACGCTTCTCAGACAAAGGCTAACTCCTCGATTTGCTCGTGTATTCAGTTGGTAAGCCTAGAGCAAAAAGCTGCACTGTTTTTCAATGGATGCCAGTTCGGCTACCACTCTTTGCCAAGTGTCGATACTGCCCTGGCTGCTTCTCTTTTGTCTTGAGCCTCTTTCAAGGTTTGACGCTTGTCGTAGTCTTTCTTACCCTTTGCCAGTGCGATCTCTACCTTCGCGCGGCCGTCCTTGAAATACAAGGACAGTGGCACCAGGGTGAGCCCCGATTCTCGAACCTTTCCGGCAAGCCGATCAATCTCAACTCGGTTCAGCAAAAGCTTTCGCTTGCGACGAGTCAGGTGATTGGTCCAAGAACCTTGGAAGAACTCCGGTATGTGCACGTTTTCTAGCCAAGCCTCGCCGCCTTCAATGGTTGCGTAGCCATCGACCAGGGATGCTCTGCCCTCCCTGAGGGTCTTCACCTCGGTTCCGGTTAGCACTAATCCAGCCTCGAACACGTCCAGGATCTGGTAATCGTGTCGGGCTTTGCGATTTGTGGCAACCGGTTTTTGGCCGCGCTCCCTGACCACGCTCTAGCTCCTAGTTTTTGAGGTATCGCCTTATCGAAACCGCTGAGGCGAGAGTGGCAAGGATAACACCGCTTAGCAAGATGTAGGGAGCGATAGTGAGGGCCTCATCGACACCAACAAAGCTCGTGAAGGGCAGTGAGGGCGCTAAGTATTCGCCAACAAGGGTGTCAACCAAGAAGTAATTTCCTGCAATCGCCAATCCAGCTCCAATTGCCGCTGCGATGATGCCCTCCAGAATGAACGGAATCTGAATCGAGAAGTTGGATGCTCCAACCAGCTGCATGATTGAAATCTCACGTCTCCTCGAGAAGGCGCTCAGTCTGATCGTGGTGGCGATCAATAGGGTTGCACTAATCAACATGACACCTGCCACAGCGGCCGCTGCCAGAGAGCCGATGTTTAGAAATACAAAGATTTGGTCTAGGTAGCCACGCTGATCTCGAACTTCTTCAACTCCCGGCATCCCCAAAAAGCTCTCGACAATCAGATCGCTACGCTCTGGGTCAACCAGGTTGACCCAGTAAGCCTCATTCAGCTGCTCCGGGGTTATGAAGGCAAGTGCCGAGGAATCTGCAAACTCTTGAGCGAACTTCTCATAAGCATCCTCGTGGGATTCGAAGTAGTAATCCGAAACGTAGGGCGCGAGGGCGGCTGATTCAAGCTGCAGCCCTACTCTTTGGATTTGATCTTCGGTAACTGCACCGGTTGGGCAAGCAAGCTCTGATGAATAATCGGTGCAGAGATAGACAACCACCTGAGCGCGATCAAACCAGTAGCTCTTCATCTCGTTGATCTGCAGCTGAAGCAAAGCTGCAACTCCAACAAATGTCATTGAGATAAACGTCACCAAGATGATGGAGAAGACCATCGAGAGATTGCTCTTCAGCCCAGTCCACATCTCCTGGAGCACAAACCCTAGGTTCATGAAAGACCCCCAGTTTGATCCGGGGTTTCAGTTGTGATGATTTGATTCTCTGATGTGTCAAATTGGCGGTATCTGGCGGAGAGCTCGTCTCGGACTACTTTTCCGCCACCTATTTCAATAACCCTTTTACCCATCTTGTCGACAATTGACCTGTCGTGGGTTGCCATTATCACCGTTGTTCCCGCCAGGTTGATGCGCTCCAAAAGATCCATGATTTCCTGAGAGGTTTCCGGATCGAGGTTCCCGGTTGGTTCATCAGCCAAGAGCACTTCTGGGCGATTCACAACCGCTCTTGCTACTGCTACACGCTGCTGTTCGCCACCGGATAACTCAGTTGGGAAGCGATTGCTCTTGGCATCAAGCCCCACAAGCTTTAGAACATCTGGAACGGCTGAATCAATAAATGCCTTTGGCTTGCCAATAACCTTCAGAGCAAATGCCACGTTTTGATAGACGGTTTTGTTTGGTAGTAGCCGAAAGTCTTGAAACACAACCCCAAGACGGCGGCGGAACTTCGGAACTTTTCTCGAAGGTAGCCGCCTTAGGTTCTCGCCCAGGACCAAGACCTCGCCCTGATCTGGGCGCTCTTCTCTCAACATCAGCCGAAGCAGTGAGGACTTACCCGATCCCGAGGTTCCAACCAAAAATACGAACTCTCCACGCTGGATATCAATGGATATGTCCTCAAGGGCTAGGCCCTGAGAGCGCTTATAAGTTTTGGAAATCTGCTCAAGCCGAATCATCGTCCCTCAAGCCTAGGTATCACTCAGTAAAAACCCGCTCTGAGCTCGCGAAGTGTCTAAATTGCGCCCTGTTTTCTCCAGCGAATGCCTGCAGAGATAAAACCTTCGATTGCCCCGTCAAACACATCTGAAGGGCTGTTCTCCTCATGGCCGGTTCGAAGGTCCTTCACCATTTGGTAAGGGGCGAGCACGTAGCTTCGCATCTGCTCTCCCCAGCTGGCCTTCACATCTCCGGCAATGGATTTCTTCTTTGCCTCCTCTTCTTGCCTTTTCAGCTCCAGCAGCCTGGATTGCAAAACTCGCATTGCAGCAATCTTGTTTTGTAGTTGGCTCTTTTCGTTTTGGCAGGAGACGACGATTCCGGTGGGAAGGTGGGTAATTCGAACCGCGGAATCGGTGGTGTTCACCGACTGTCCACCAGGTCCGGAGCTCCTGAAGACATCGACACGGATATCTGCTTCCGGGACCTCAACCGCATCGGTAGTCTCAACCAGTGGCACCACCTCAACCGCTGCAAAAGAGGTCTGTCTTTTCCCAGCAGCATTGAAAGGACTCATCCTGACAAGACGGTGGGTTCCGGATTCAACGGAGAGATTCCCAAATGCGAATGGGGCGTCCACCTCGAAAGTCGCAGACTTGATTCCCGCACCCTCTGCGTAGGAGACGTCCAAAACCTGGGCCTTGAATCCTTGCTTCTCAGCAAATCTCAAATACATGCGCATCAGCATTTCGGCGAAGTCAGTAGCATCATCGCCACCGGCCCCAGACCTAATTGTCACAACTGCCCCTCGCTGATCAAATTCGCCGCTGAGTAAGGTTTCGACCTCAAGCGCATCAATCTTTGTTCGAAGGCCGACAATCTCGTCAGTCACCTCTTGCAGGGCTTTTGAGGAGCTCTCCTGACCTGCTAGCTCGAGCAGGACGATGAGGTCATCAAGTTCGCTGCGCAAGCTGGTTATCTTCTCAAGCTGGGCCTTGAAGCGCGAAAGTTCACCGGTGACCTTTTGGGCCCTTGATTGGTCATTCCATAAATCTGGGTCACTGGCCTGTGTCTCGAGAGCTGAGATCTGTTCACGAAGCTCTTCGGGTTTGAGAACGGCCTCTAAGGAGGCAAGAGACACCTCTAGTTCAGCCAGCTCCTGCTTGAGTTCGTATTCCGCCATAACTCACTAAGTCTAGAGATAAAGCGTTTGTGATTAGCCCTGGTTTCCAGTTCTAGCCTGTCTACGCAAACGCTGCTCCTTGGGGTCAGGAACTGGCACTGCCGAGATCAGTTTTTTGGTGTATTCATGCTGCGGATTGCGCAGGATCTGATCCTTTTCACCCTGCTCAACAATCTCACCAAATTGCATCACGGCAATGCGGTCACTAAGCAAGTCGACAACTGCGAGGTCATGGGAGATAAACAGCGTTGCAAACTGCTGCTCCCGCTGGATTTGCTGCAGCAGTTCCAAGACCCTTGCCTGAACCGACACATCTAGCGCGCTAGTCGGTTCATCAGCGACCAGGAGCTTAGGACTGAGCGCCAGGGCTCGAGCAATACCAACTCGCTGGCGCTGACCACCAGATAGTTCGTGCGGGTAGCGGTTTCTGTATGTTCTCGGAAGTTCCACCAAATCCAGCAATTCACTGACTCGCTTGGTTCGAGCCTCAGAATCATAGCCCGCCAACAACAGCGGCTCCGCTATCGACTGACCGATGGGCCAACGGGGGTTTAGTGAGCTGCCCGGATCCTGGAAAACGATTCCGATGTTTCGCCTGACTTCAAGGAGCTCCTTTTTGGAAACCCCGACCATCTGCTGCCCGGCAACTGAGAGCTGCCCCAACTTGATTGGCAATAGACCAACCACCGCGCGACCTATCGTCGTCTTACCTGAACCCGACTCCCCTACCAGCCCTAGTACTTCGCCGGGGTAAATCTCCAGCGAAGCATTTTTGACCGCCAAAAACGCTGGCACCTTGCCGCGTTTTGGATACTCAATATCCAAATTCTCAATCTTCAGAGCGGGTTCAACGCCAGTTTCTATTTTCCAATTTCTTGCTGGGGCCGCCCCAAGGTGAGGCACTGAAGCCAGCAACGCCTTGGTGTATTCATGCCTTGGTGCTTCAAAAATCTCTTCGGTGCTGCCAGTTTCAACAACCACTCCGTCTTTCATGACGATCATGTGATCACTTAGATCTGCAACCACACCCATGTCGTGAGTTATCAAGATAATTGCAGAATCCAAGCGCTTGTTGAGGTTGCGCATCAAATCAAGAATCTCGGCCTGAACCGTGACATCAAGAGCCGTGGTTGGTTCGTCGGCAATCAAGAGCAGTGGATCACAAGAGATTGACTGAGCAATCATCGCGCGCTGTCTTTGCCCACCCGACAGCTGATGAGGATAAGAGTTGAATGCCTTCTCGGGATCTGGAAGCTCGACCATGGCCAAAAGCTCTAGGGAGCGCTTCTTGGCCTCAGCTTTTGTCATTGACCTGTTATGAACCTGGAGCGCCTCTGTGATTTGATAGCCGACCGTATAAACGGGGTTCAAGGCAGTCATTGGCTCTTGGAAAATGACGGCAATCTTTTGCCCTCTGATCTCACGCAACTTCTTTTTGTCCGCGCCAATTACCTCTTCGCCTTCAAGCTTGACCGAACCAGAGGCACGGCCGTTCACAGGCAATAAACCAAGAAGGCTCATCGCGGAAGTCGATTTGCCCGAGCCCGACTCCCCTACGATGGCCAAAACTTCACCAGGTCGAACGCTGAAATTGATGCCGGAAGCGGCCATTACCCACTCGCCATCAACCCAAAAATCAACAGATAGCTCACTGGCCTCAATAATCGGCTTGGTATTCATTTACGCAAAAACCCTTCCGTTTACTGCAACACTTATCCGGTGAGCACTTTCATACCCAAATCCGCCAGAGCTCTTGCGGTTGTTGTCATAGTCGCGTTGGTCTTGGCTCTGATCAGTATTTTTGCCACCGACGGTGCTGAAGGTGTGCTTTTGTCTCTGCCAACAATTGCGCTGGTGGCGCAGGTAACTCTGATGCTCTTTTGGTTTCCCAAAGTTCAGGTGGACAAAAGCACAGTAGTTATCAAAAATGTTGCTCGAAGCTTCGCGGTCCCAATGCACAGGATCGCAAGAATCGACACAAGGTGGGCGCTGACCCTGTACTTGGATAGCGGCAAGAAGATCACCAGCTGGTCGGCAACCGCACCAGGTAGACACACCAGCATCTTTGCCAGTAGAGAGCAGGGGCAGCATCTGCCCGAGAGCACTTACCTCGCTGGCACAGTTCGGCCTGGCGACCTGCTGGGAACCGATTCTGGTTCCGCAGCTGCAACCATTAGGCGCTACTGGGAGACTAGAAAAGAGGGCTCCGATGAATTGGTTATCAACTGGAACCTGACTCAGATTCTGACCTTCGGGCTGCTCGTGGCCTTGAACTTTCTGCTCTTGCGCTGACATTAGTTGGCCTTACGGTTTCTAATCAGCTTCTTTAGGTCGTTTATTGCGCCCTCGGTTCTTGGGAGTCTCCTCTGACGTGGGTCAAAGGCATCCCTCAAGCCATCGCCGATGAAGTTAATGGTTAGGGCGATGATCACAATGAACAACCCCGGATACCAGAACAGCCAGGGTCTGGTCTTGAAGGCTTCGTTGTACTCACTGATGATCTGACCCAGCGAGATATCTGGAGCAACAATTCCGAATCCAAGGAAGCTCAGCGAAGTCTCGATCAAGATTGCAGCCGCCATCAACAGGGTTGCGTTCACCACGATTACACCAATGGTGTTAGGCATGATGTGTTTGAAAATAATTCTGAAGTTGGAAGCTCCGGCAACCCGCGCAGCATCAACAAACTCGCGCTCCCTGAGGGCCAAAAACTCTGCTCGCACCAAGCGGGCGAGCCCCGTCCACGCTAAGGCTCCGAGCAGGATGGCTAGTGATACGGCATCGCCACCAAAGTTGCGGCTTAGAACGGCACCTACGACCAAAAGAGGAAGGATGATGACCACGTCAGTGGCTCTCATCAGGAAGCTGTCGATGCGGCCACGGAAGAAACCTGCAATCGCACCCACGGTGACACCGATGACTGTTGAAAGAACACCAACAATCAAAACCACAATTAGTGACTGCTGAATGCCTCGCATGACTCTGGCAAAGATGTCCTTGCCCAAGGTGTCCTGACCAAACGGATGCTCCCCTACGGTGAAGTTTGCAAGGTCTAGCGTCGGCTGACCGCCTGCGTTTAGGACGTCGTAGTTCTCATACCAGTTATAAGGCCACCAGCCATGGATGCGGTAACCATCAATTGCAAGCCGGTTCGTGTTGGGGTCGTTGATCAGATTTCCGGTGCCACCAATGACTGTTCCCACTGAAGTGAAGGCCAAGAGTGTCACGAAGCCAAGAACAACAAGAGAGACAACTGCTGCCTTGTGACGGAAGAACCGCCTGCGAACAATCGTCCCGAGCGAGAGGCCTTCGGTCTCTCGCTGCTCAATCGTGATCTCACGATTGATTTGCGTCTCGTTGGTTTCGCGCTTTTTTGCCATTAGCTGATCCTGATTCTTGGGTCGAGCGCCGAATACAGCAGGTCGGCAATCACGTTGCCGATAACTGCCATGAGACCGACCACCATCACATAACCCATTACGAGGTTCACATCAACGGCGTTTAGGCCCCTGATGAAAAGCGAGCCCATGCCGTTCCATGCAAAGACCTGCTCGGTGATAACAGCGCCGCCAATCAAGCCTGTGATGTCAACCGGCACTATTGTCGCGATCGGCAGCAGTGCGTTTCGCATTGCGTGCCTAACTACAACGGTGCGCTCATTGAGTCCCTTTGCACGGGCTGTGCGGATGTAATCCTGATTCATCACTTCAAGAAGTGAAGCGCGCGAGTAACGCGTATAGCCGGCGACTGAGATGATCATCAGAGCGGCGGTTGGCAGGATCAGGTGGGCGTACGAGTCAAGCAGGTCTAGCCACATGTTCTCCTGGCGCTTGATCGATGGTGTAACCGCACCAATGGTCGAGATAAAACCGGTTTGAAGTGGAATTAGGCCAATATATTGATCCCAGTACTGCAGGGCTTCGTCAATCACCATGATGATTCCGGCTAGGAAGCCTGTGGTTCCAGCAGCCCTAGCAATCTCCTTGCGACCATCACCACCAAACAGAAGACCAACCGCTACCCCAATTAGAGTCATAACGGCTATCCAGCCAAAAATGCCCAATGCTCCTGGGACATAGAAGAAGAAGTATTGGCCTGGCAACCACATCGCTCCAGAGATAGCTGCCATGCCGGTGACAATGAGTACACCCCTTCGCATGCCAAATCCAATAGACAGCAGTATTACGACTCCGGCCGCCAGGAGGGTCAGCATCACGACGCCGACGGTGCCAATGGATGGGTACTTCAACCACTGGGTGATGTTCAAGAAAAAGATAAGTAGCCCCGAGAGTGCCAAGGAGCTAACAAAAGCTCTGATGCGTGTCTGAAGCCCTCCACCTACTATGCCGGTGACCAGCGCCGCAAGTCCCAGGGCTATCAGTATTGCCGTGGTCGTGGGTATCACAGGTTCCGCAAGGAAGCGGTTGAACTGGATTGCGCCAAATTCTTTGAGAAGAACGGCAACCCAGAAGATTGGTAGTGAGTAGAAGATGAAAGCAAAGAACGTCACGGTGTAGTCATAGCCGGAGTACTGCCTAAGAGCAGTTGTCATTCCAACTGCAACACCGACGATGATCGATAAAACTGTGGCAAGTGCAATGAGCTGCACGGTTGAGGCAACAGCGCCAGATAGCGCTTCTGTGACAGGGATCTCGCCTCGAGAGACTGAAATGCCCAGGTTGCAAGAGCCGATCAAACAGCCGGCTGCTCCCCCAAGCCAGTAAAAGTAGCGTATTGGGGGTGGGACATCAAGATCGAGGATGTCGGTGAGGTAGTCAATACGGAACTGAATATCAGGATCACGTGAACCACGAAGCTCCAAAAGCGGGTCACCTGAGATGGCGGTGAGGTTGTAGACGATGAATGATGCCACAAGCAACACCATGAGTGTCGCGGCGGCGCGTCTAACGATAAAACTCAGCATCTTTGCTCCTGACGGGCATTGATCGGGGGCCACCGAAGAATCGGTGGCCCCCTCTCAACTATCTATTTAGATTAGCCCGCGGTTGGAGTCCAATCCCAGAAGTTCCAGAAGTAGTAAGGAACTAGTAGGGATGGCTCAACGCCGGTAACCGAGTTGTCCCACCAGGTTAGACCTGGGAACTGGAAGATGGTGATGTTGTAAGCATCCTTGGCTAGCTCTGCCTCAATTGCGAGACGGATACGTAGCTGGTCTTCCTTCTTTACTGCGGTGTTTAGCTCGTTGATCAGTCCATCAACAACCTCGTTGTCGTAACCAGTCCAGTTTGATGGACCCTCAAGGGTCAAGTACTGGTCGTCACCGGAGACAGCAAGTGATGTTGCTGCCCAAGCGAAGATGGTTGCGTCGTGAGGGTTAACCGCTGGGTACACGTTGCCCGTGAACTCCCAGTTTGGCTCTGACTCGTCAACGATGTTGAATCCAACCTGCCCAGCTGCAAGGGTGATTAACTCGACCTGCTGCTGACGGCGAACGTTGCCCTCTGGGTACCAGAACTCAACGTCAATCGGAGTTGAAACACCAGCCTCGGCAAGAAGCTCCTGTGCCTTCGCACGGTTCTCCTCGTCGGTGCCTAGGTACATCTCGTAGTTGGACTCAGCCTCATCGTAACCTTCAGAACCTGGAACGAAGAGCACCGAGGTGCGAAGCTTCGCAGTTGGGTTCAGGGGCTTGATTAGCTTTTCAATGATCTCGTTACGCGGGATTGAAAGCAAGAACGCCTGGCGAACCTTCAGAGCGGTCTCCTCGTCACCACCATACGAAGCCGGGTCGAAAGGACCACCGTTGTTGACCGAAAGGTCAATGTGCTCGTACGCAGCCTCTTCAGAGGATGCGTAGTCTGCGTTCGCCAGTGCCTGAACCAGCGCTAGAACGTCAGCGGTTGGCTGACCGGAAGCGATCTGGACCTCACCATTGTCAACAGCCTGGATAGCGGCGGTTGAGTCAGCAATCTGACGGATGGTGATGCGCTCGTACTTTGGCTTTGGACCCCAGTTGTATAGCGGGTTGATTACGTGAGTTGAGTACTGCTCCTCA
>CBFIEQ010000013.1:0-25206 GCA_965661645.1 uncultured Aquiluna sp. | reverse complement strand
CTGTTTGCCATCCCACTTTGGTTACAGAACGTTCTAGGCCTGAGCCCGATCAGCTCCGGTCTAGTTTTACTCTGGCTGGCTGGTGGTGCCTTTATGGCATCGGGTATTGGTGGTGCACTAAGTGGCAAGTTGCCTCCGGCGAGAGCTGTCCAACTTGGTGTGCTGTTAGAGCTCATTGGAGTTTTGGGTATCGGCTTGGTTGCATCGCAAGACAATGGCTGGGTCTGGATTGCACCATTTTTGTTGGTTTACGGAATCGGAATTGGACTTGCAACCGCTCAGCTAACCGGTGTGATCATGGTTGATGTGCCAATGGAGAAAAACGGTCAGGGCTCCGGTTCGCAATCCACCGTTCGTCAGGTTGGATCAGCCCTCGGCATTGCAGTGCTGGGCACCGTGCTCTTCACAGGAACACAGGTTTCGCTAGAGCAGAGGCTCGATGACCTAGCGGTTCCAGCTTCACAAATTTCTATCGTCTCAAACGCCGTTGTCGAATCTGCTGGTTCTGCGATTCCAGGACTTGAGGCCGGTTTGGTTGCCAATCAGGTTGAGCCAGCCCTAGCCGCTGAGATAAAGCTCGCTGCTGGAGATGCCTTTACTGATGGTGCGAAGTGGTCTGCATGGGCAGCGGCAGGATTCTTGCTGTTGGGCTTTGCTTCGACTTTCAATCTGGGAAGTCGCAAGGCGCAAAAACAGAATCAGAGCTGAGTGTCGGCATAGTGACAAATAGCGTCATAGACGTATTTGCCTAGGCCCTCGCGATAACTCTCGTAGGTATCGCGATATCCAGTCGGGAGGATGTAGCTCATGGCTAACGATTTCCACGCTTCGCGATCTGGTGTCCAAAACTGACAGGTGAACTCATAGAACTCGTGCACAAGTTGTTGCGTTGATTCGGAGCTGAAGCTCTCTTGAGCATCAAGGGCAAGCGCCATCTTGGTTGTGATTTGATCAAACTGAACAGCAAACTGTTGGTTCTGCTCTTTGGTGTAGTTGTTTTGGTAGTAACCACCCTGGATGTAGTCCTCGTTAAGCATGCTGACTACCCAACAAACCTGTAGCCAGCTCCACGCACCGTCTGGATGCGCTCGGCACCTAGTTTTTGGCGTAGGTAGCGAATGTAGACATCAACAACGTTAGAGCCGGGATCATGATCAAAGCCCCAGACCCTTGACAGCAACTGCTCACGAGAGATCACTTGATTCGCATTTTGCATCAGGTATTCGAGCATCGTGAACTCTCTGGCTGTGAGCTCATGAGATGCGTGGCCAACGCTGACTATCCTTTTCCCGACATCGAGCGCAACTTCACCGACCAGTATTTCGTTGCTGACCTGCAAGGATGAGGGCTGCCTTCTAAGTCTTGATCTGACTCGGACAAGGAGCTCCTCGAAGGCAAAGGGTTTGCCGATGTAGTCATCTGCCCCACCTTCAAAACTTGCGACGGTGTTGTCTACGGAGTCTCTAGCGGTCAGAACAATCACCGGGGTCTCATCCCCAGAACCTCGCAGTTGGGCTAAAACCTCAAACCCGTCTATTCCAGGAAGTCCGATGTCCAAAATAACCAGATCAAAACTTGCCGCCCTCACAAGCTTCAGCGCCTCTTCGCCAGAGGTGACGTGGTGGACGCTAAGCCCATGAGCCTGAAGTCCTTTAACAACAAAGGAGGCGATTCGATCAGCATCCTCAACCAAGAGAATCTCAGACATTAGCCCTCCCTGAGTAAAAGCGTAATCTTTAGGCCGCCCAACTGAGATTGCTCCGCTAAGACATCACCGCCGTGAGCTACGGCAATTGCCTTCACTAGTGCAAGGCCTAGGCCAGCGCCCTCCAGGTCAGCCTTGCCCTTGGCTCTGAAAAACGGCAGGAACAGCTTCGGAAGATCCGAATCTGAAACCCCCGGTCCTGAATCCTCAACACTTGCGCTCAGATCATGATTGGCACTGAGTCGAACCCTAATCTCAACATTTTCCCCGCCATGCTTTTTGGCGTTCTCTATAAGTTGCAAAAGTGCCTGGGTTAATCTTTCCGGGTCGAAGCTATAGGCGGTGGAATCCGCGCTGATGTCGAGCTTGTCGATACCGAGCACGCTGGCCTTGAATCTAAGCTCTTCGGCGAATTGATCCAGGTCCACCACCTGCCTCGCGATAAAGCTTGGTGAGGACGACTTTGTCAGCGACTGCAGGTCTCGCACAAGCCGACTCATGCGACCAAGCTCATCTTTGATGATTGCCATTGAACTATCGCGCTGGGATGGGTCGGTCTCCATCAGCTCAAAGTGCCCCATAACAATTGTCAGCGGGGTTCTGAGTTCATGTCCAGCATCATCCACGAACCTTGCTTGTGAACTGAAGGCCTCCTGAATGCGATCAAGCATTGAGTTGAATTCCAGTGCAAGCTGGTCCAGTTCTGAATTACCTCCAGAAATTTCGATGCGCCTTGAAAGTTCATCCTCGGCAACCTGCTGAGCGGTCTTGCGAAGCTGGGTGATAGGCGCCATAACTCGACCGGCCACAACCCAGCCCACTAGCCCCACCGCAATCAACGAGAAAAAGGCAATCAGCGCAAAGCGCGCCAGGAGCTCGGTCAGAGGCTCGGAGTAGTCGTCGGAAAAGATAATTGCGACTAACGCTCCGGTATCAGAAACACCAGCAACCGGAACGACAATGTAGCGAGCGGAGCCCTCGTCAGTCTGATATTCGCCGAGGGTCACCTGCTGAGCTTGGTTCACCAGAGTGAGGAACTGGGGGTCTCGCTCCAGCCGCACATCAGGAACGTCAGTCGTGCGGTTAGTGACAACTCCATCCACCACTATGAACATGGTCTCGTGAGGATCTGGAATCGTCCTGGAGATGTAGAGAGTGAGTAGCGCTCTTGCAGAATCAAAGCCCGTGCCAGTGCTTGGGTCTATCGATTCCTGCGCTAGAAGCTGCAGCTCATTGGCCTCTCTAGCCAGGTGTTGGTCTATTTCGCGAGCGTTATCACTGATTGTGAGATAGCTGATTGTGCCTATCAGCGTTGTGAGCAAAAGAGCGACCGGGACTAAAGTCCAGGCCAGAATCTTGACCCTGGTGCTGGACAAGAGATTAGCCATTGGCCACCAACTCGTAATAGAAGTCCTCGTGGACTATCTCACCCTCGTCATCTACGAGCGGCGAGTCAGTGACTATAGAAAACTCACCATCGCCGTTGTCCAGATAGAGTGCCGCCTCAAGCTCCTGAGAGCTCTCAACTAACACCTCGAGCTCCACATTGACAGGCTGAGATTGTGGAGAGACTGGCGTGCTGGTCAGCACCAAACCGGTGCGGTCATAAATCACTAAGAACGTCCCATCACGTCCAACTCGAATCTCTTCGATCTCGACACTTCTTCCGTCCCCACGCTGATCTTCGATCTCAATCTCGGCGCTCGCATCGACAACGAACGAGACCTCTTGGTTGGTTGGCGTTGGAATAGGGGCGGGCTCTGAGCTTCCAAGAGTTATCTGGTCAAATTCAACTACCCGATCAGGAGCCTGTGCGCCACAGCCTGCTAGCGGGAGCAGCAAGGTCAACGCGAGGAGTCGTTTCATACCCATAGTTCATAGAGTCAACATGAATTCGGGCTTAGAGCCAAATTAGAGTTTTCTAACCCGCAACCTATTGGGACCAAGCTTTGCTTCACTAGCTCGGTGAGTGAATTAGAAACCAAAGTTATAAAGCTTGGTGCCAGGCGCCAGCTTGAGATTGAGCGCCGGATCGACGTCGTTCAGCTGGTTGGGCTAGTCAGTGTTCTTGTGCCAATCTGGATATTTCTTGCCGATGGCGGCTTGGCCGGCTTCACTCCGAACGATTTGGTTCCGATTGGAAATCGGCTCACCGCACTTGTTGGGACTTCATTGCTGCTGGTTCACCTTGCCCTGGTAGCAAGAATCCCCTGGATTGAGAAAACTCTTGGTCTTGATAAGTTGACCAGCGCTCATAAGAGGCTTGGCAAACCGCTCTTTTATTTGCTGCTTATCCACTCAGTCTTGGCAGTGGTGAGCTACTCCGAAATTTCCAACCTAAACCTCTTTCTTGGTTTGAGTTCGATGCTTGCCAACTACTGGGAATTGCTGCTCGCGATGATTTCTATCCTGCTGATGGGGGCTGTGGTGATCAGCTCGATCAGGATTGCTCGAAAGAAACTGAGTTATGAGAGCTGGTATCTGATTCATCTGGCCTCTTACATTGCAATTCTGTCGGCCATTCCTCACCAACTAACCCTCGGCACAGACTTCTTATCGCAGCCCCTGATGCAAAGTTGGTTCACCCTCGTCTACATTTTTGTCTTTGGAAATTTGATCTGGTTCCGAATCGTGCAACCGGTACTCATTTCGCTGGCCGCAAAACTAAAAATCGAACGCGTGACTCCGGAGAAAAACAACACCACCTCACTGGTGATTGGCGGTCGCAATATTTCCAGGTTTGATGCCGAGGCTGGCCAGTTTTTCCTCGTTCGAGTGCTGAACAAAAAGCAGTGGTGGCGACCGCACCCATTCTCTGTCTCAAACTCCCCCAGCTTAGAAATTCGCTTCACAATCGGTAATCGCGGAGATGACACCGCGCTAATGCAAAAACTCAAGGTTGGGACCCGAGTCATTCTCGAGGGTCCATTTGGTGTTTTCACTGAAGCGAAGAGGACCAAACGTCATGTCACCTTGCTGGCTGCGGGGATTGGAGTCGCTCCGATTCGCGCTTTAGCGGAATCGCTTGCTGCAGAGCCCGGCGATGTCACAATCATCTATCGTGCAACCGAAGCGAGGGATGCGGCCCTGCTCAATGAGGTGGAGCGCATCAGTTTGGAACGTGGCCACAAGCTTCACGTCCTTGAAGGCCCGCGCGGAGATCACGGTGGCTTCCTTCCCGAAGACTCAGCCAACATCCCAGAGCACGCACAACTACTCGCACTCGCTCCCCATCTTTTGGATTCCGATATCTACGTCTGCGGACCAGCAAACTGGTCCCAAGCGGTAAAGCACTCAGTGAAAAAACTAGGAGTTGCCAACAATCAACTACATATTGAGGAGTTTGCCTGGTGAGAATTTCAACTTTGATCACGACAGCCAGCCTGGCCAGCTTTATCACTGCAGCGTCGTTTGTGGCCGGAGATAGAGCCGTGGAGCCTCCATTGGTGCTGGCAACCTCAACTCCACTGCCCGAGTTAACTAAGCCGGCCGCGCCGATTGGCCCGACTTCTGCTCCTGAACCTCAACCTTCCGAAGAGCTAGGATCGGTAGATCAAACGGTTACACCGAGTGAACCTGCAACCTCTGAACCGAGCCCCACCGCACCTCAACAAGCCCCACCCACTGAGCCGGTGTCAGCTGAGCCCGAACCATCAGCGGTTGTTGAAACTCTGCTTGTGGACTCGGATCCGATTGTCTATAAGTACGGAACCGTTCAGCTACGACTAACCACTATGGGTAACGAAATCACCGATGTTTTGGTCCTTCAGGGTGACACAAGTTACGGACGCGACGTTGCCTACGCCACTTTGATTTCAGCGACGCTGCAATTTCAGAGCACCGACTACGGAAATGTGTCAGGGGCTACTTTTACGACAGAAGCATTCAAGCTAGCTGTGGAAAGTGCGTTGGCTAAGAACTAGAAGCTTGCTAGCAGTGGGCTGAATCCGGGGCTAGCAATCATCGAGCCGTCCTCGAAGACACCCATTGCAACGGCACCCTCAGCATTGCCCAAAAAGTGCTCCCAGGCGGGCATGCCCCCTGAGACTAGAGCTGTGGCCCAGATGTCGGCACTGACCAAATCCTTAGCAACGACACTGACCTGCTGAAACCTAACGGTTGAATCACTGCGCCAAATGTGCTCGCCGCGCTCCGCCACGCCGCTGGTTGCCACCGCGTGATAGCCGGTACCAGAAAGCTCCAGAATCATGTTCACGCCTGCATCGGAGGCTCGAATCGGCTTGAGATTTGATAATCCGACCCGAGAAAGCGCCGAGCGCTCCAGTTCCGAAGATAGGTAAATGTCACCACCAGCATTCAGCGTGAAGTTAGTGATGCCGTTTGCCTCGAGATAGTGCGCAGCGTTTGCTGCAGCCCAGCCTTTGACTAGCCCCGATGGATCGTAGTTAGGCCCATCCAGGGCGTCAAAATGGCCTTCGGTGATCTCACGCCACCTCTCGACTTGGCTACGAATAGATTGCTGAACCCCCGAGGACTCTTGCCACTGCATATCCCCACGGACCAGTCGAGAGATTTCAGACTCCGGCTTGTAGAGGCTAAAGACATTGTCTGCATCATTCAATATTTCAGTGGCAACATCGCAGTGATGATCGAGTTCAAGCTCGGGACGGTGATCCTGAATTTGAAATAGGAACACCGTGCCCATGCACTCGATTTGTTTCCTAAACAAAAGACTTCGATCTAGTCATCGTCATCGTCATCGTCATCATCGTGGTCATCGTGGTCGTCGTGATCATCATCGTCGTCATCCCACAGATTCCACCAGTGCTCCTCTTCATCGTCGTCATCTTCATAAGACCCAGCTGGGGTGGGTGAGGAAACATTGCCTACCTCTTGAGTCGGAGAAGTTGTGGTGCCCCAGGATTCATTTGATCCACCGGCAGGAGTTGGTGAGGAAACATTAGCCACTCCAGCTAAGGGCTCCAAAGGAGCGAGCTGCTCTTGAGAAGGTGATGGGGTTGGAGTTGGAGTTGGAGTTGGAGTTGGGGTTGGAGTTGGGGTTGGAGTGGTCTGAACAGGATCTACCTTTTCAGCAACGGTGCGAGTCGCTTCAGGATTTGTTGCTGCGGCGTTGGTCGAGACAACTGGTTTTGTGTCTGCAACCGGAAGAGAGCTCGGTGTGTTCTCCGGAGCCGCGACCTCGATCTGTCGGCTTGGCAGGGTGGCTTGAGCAGTTGGCGCTGAGTCTTCGGTTGCAGGCAGCGCGATTGGTTCTGCAGACTGGGCCACCTGGGAAAAGGTGGTGAAGTCTGTGATGCCGGGCGCTGCAACCGCGGCAGCTGAGGCAAGCGAACCAATGGCAATTACTGTGGTCCCGATCCTAGGGAGCACGCTTGGTTTCCTGTTGTCAATCTCGTAACGCTTTTTCTGCATGATTGCTCCTTCTGTCTAGAAGCCAACAGCACGCCGATGAATCTGTCGTTAGAGAGAAATTAGGATTCTCTAACCAAAACCCCAGTAGTCTGAGACGGTGTCCACCAACTGGAGAATGGTCGGGTATGTGTTTTTGGGCGGCGCCCTTGGAACCATGCTCCGCTATCTAATTTCTGAACTGATCAACCTAAATATCGATTACCCGAGTGGCGAACTAATCGCCATGACCGTAGTGAATCTGCTCGGTGCCTATGTTCTGGGACTTTCTGCAAAGCTGCCCTGGTTCCAAAGCTTCACATGCAAAAACCTTTGGGCCAACGGCTTCGCCGGTGGATTCACGACCATGAGCGCGGTCACCGTTTTCATTGATATGCAGGGCCTTAGCTGGGAAATTGCGGCCATGATGTTCGTCGGAGTTTTGGCTTATGGCATTGGCTATCGCCAGGGCCGGATCGCAGCTAAAGAGGCGAAGTCTTGACCCTGGATGCAATCTTGCTCGTGCTGTTGATTGGAGCAGCCGGTGGCTTGGGGTCGGTAATTCGCGTTTACCTGACCCGCTGGGAAGGGCCTGTGCCGTTTGGAGTGATCCTCACAAACTCTCTGGCAGCGGGTTTTGTTGGTTATGTTTTTTCGGGCAATCTAACCCAGGATTACCTGCTGATTGCATCGGCTGGTTTTGCCGGAGGGCTCTCGACCTTCTCTGGCATTGCGAAGGCCGGATTTGATTTTTGGCACACCGGCAGACTTGCCCAAATCTTCATTTCGCTGGCGGCAAACATCGTGGTTCCACTGTTAGCCCTGATGTTGGTCATGTATTGGTTCTAGCGCTGGTATTATTTTGCTCCAAGGTTTCATAAGTTTTCTCGGGAGCTAAGGCGCCCGAAACGTTTAGAGAATGAGGGGGCTCGCCATGGGGCGTGGCCGTCAAAAAGCTAAGAACACCAAGGTCGCAAGAGAGCTGAAGTACTTCTCCCCAGCGACCGACTACAACGCGCTCGAGGCAGAGCTTGCGACCAGCTCTAAAGAGCCAGAGTATGAAGACAAGTGGGCCGATCTCTACGATGACGAGCCAGCAACCGACGATGACCGCCCGGTTAACCTGGACGAAGACTAACTAAGTAGCCCCGCGCTATTTGCAAAGTGGACGACTTGAGTCCGCTTCGTACAACCAAGTTTCTTGCAAATGTTGTGAACGTGGAACTTCACGGTTGACTCTGAAATAAACAGCTCTTTTGCGATCTCTTTGTTTGCAAGCCCTCTTGCCAAGAACCTGATCACATCAAGCTCTCGATCGCTGAGTTGATCCTGCGGAGTTTGGCCAAGCGATTTGGCGATCAGCTTTGAAACTCCAGAACCCAGAACCGTCTCGCCTGCCTGAACGCTTTTCACCGCTCTCTGTAGCTCATCAGCAGAGATCTGCTCCTTGAGAAAAAAGCCAATCGCTCCTCTTCTGAGCGCATCGACAACAACAAACTCCGAGACGCTCCTGACCAAAACCATGATCTTGGTGTTTGGGAACCGGTTCGTGATTTGCTCGCAGAGCTGCAGGCCCTTGGTGGTGTCATCCCCAAGGTCTAGGTCAATAATCAAAACATCGGGCGCATGCTCTTCAACGGCCAGCAGGGTCGCGTCGTAGCTGGTGGCCTCAGCAACGACTGCCGTGCCAGTGACACGTTCGAGAATTGTTCTGATGCCAACCCTTGAGATTGCGGTCCTATCGGCAACGACGACCCTAGTTTTCGCAAGCGGTGAACGACGCCCAAGGGCAACATCATCACGCGCATCATTGGCCATAGAAAGATGTTAAGCCGAAAATTCTTACCTGTCCATTCGTACAGGTTCGAAGCTAGCCCTATGGAGCGCTTTAGGTTAGTTACTCAACTTACCCCTTACGAGGATTCATGCTTGGGCGTATTTTCACAATCACTGGTGCAAAAGGGCATCAGAATCTGGAGAAATGAGTCAAAGATGACTGTTTATGCACAACCCGGCACAGCTGGAGCGGTCGCAGAGTTCCGTTCCCGCTATGACCACTGGATTGGTGGCGAGTATGTCGCCCCAAGTTCGGGAGAGTACTTCGAAAACGTAACCCCCGTCACCGGCAAGGTGTTCTGTGAGGTTGCGAGAGGTAATGCTGCCGACATAGACAAGGCACTTGATGCCGCACACGGTGCAAAGGAAGCCTGGGGCAAAACCTCGGTGACCGAGCGTGCACTTATTTTGAACAAGATCGCTGACCGCATGGAGGCGAACCTCGAGAAGATTGCGGTTGCAGAAACCTGGGAAAACGGAAAGCCCGTTCGCGAAACGCTAGCGGCTGACATCCCATTGGCAATCGATCACTTCCGCTACTTCGCTGGCGTTATTCGAGCCCAAGAGGGCTCGATGGGTGAGCTCGACGATGACACCGTGAGCTACCAGTTCCACGAGCCTCTGGGTGTTGTCGGTCAGATCATTCCTTGGAACTTCCCAATCTTGATGGCCGCTTGGAAACTGGCTCCTGCTCTTGCAGCTGGAAACTGTGTTGTCCTAAAGCCAGCTGAGCAGACTCCAGTTTCGATTCTGTTCTTGATGGAGATCATCGGTGACCTATTGCCCCCGGGCGTTGTCAACATCGTGAATGGCTTTGGTGTTGAAGCAGGTAAGCCACTGGCTTCATCTCGCCGCATTGCAAAGATCGCGTTTACCGGTGAGACCACCACCGGCCGCTTGATCATGCAGTACGCATCTGACAACATCATCCCCGTCACCCTAGAGCTTGGTGGCAAGAGCCCGAACATCTTCTACCGCGACATCGCAGAAGAGAACGATGCCTTCTATGACAAGTGTCTCGAGGGTTTCACCATGTTCGCTCTAAACCAGGGTGAGGTTTGCACCTGTCCTTCACGTGCTCTGATTGATGCACCGATCTATGACAAGTTCCTAGGCGATGCACTAGAGCGAGTAAAGGCAATCAAGCAGGGCAACCCGCTTGACACCGAAACCATGATTGGTGCTCAGGCTTCCAATGACCAGATGGAGAAGATCCTTAGCTACATCGACATTGGAAAGCAGGAGGGTGCAAAGCTACTGATTGGTGGTGAGCGTGCCGACCTAGGTGGCGACCTATCCGATGGTTACTACTGCCAGCCAACCGTCTTCGAGGGTAAGAACTCAATGCGTCTGTTCCAAGAGGAGATCTTTGGTCCAGTGCTTGCAGTCACCAAGTTCGATGGTCACGACGAAGCGATGCAGATTGCAAACGACACCCTGTACGGTCTAGGTGCCGGAGTTTGGACTCGCAAGATGAACACCGCTTATCGTGCAGGTAGAACCATCCAGGCCGGTCGTGTTTGGACCAACTGCTACCACGCTTACCCAGCACACGCAGCCTTCGGTGGCTACAAGTCCTCGGGTATTGGACGCGAGAACCACCTAATGATGCTGAAGCACTACCAGCAGACCAAGAACCTGCTTGTTAGCTACTCAGAGAGCAAGTTGGGCTTCTTCTAAGCCACACAGATAACCCCGGGTTCAAAACCCGGGGTTATTCTGGTTTTTAGATCAAAGGAGATTGAAATGGCACTACCAACCAGGGTTGATTTCACACCAGAGACTGAGGAGCTATTGCGCACCCTCTACAAGCGCAATGGCCCACTGATGTTCCACCAATCCGGTGGCTGCTGTGATGGCTCCTCGCCGATGTGTTATCCGGCAGGAGAGTTCCGCACTGGGGGCGCCGATGTCATGCTCCAGGAGATCACGGTTGATGGGATTCCCGAACCGATCAGATTCTGGATGTCCTCAGAGCAGTTTGAATATTGGAAGCACACCCATCTCACTATCGATGTTGTTCCAGGTCGAGGCGGCGGGTTCTCTTTGGAGAGCACGGAAAACAAGAGGTTTCTGACCCGCTCGAGGATGTTTGCCGATGAGGAGTGGGCACAGCTCAAGGACTCACCTGTTCCAACCGGACTTGAGGTCAACGCATAGTTTTGTAGTCGCAATCCCAGACCGCCTAAGTCGGTCAAACTCAAGGGTCGAAGTGGTTACAGGGTTCGAGTAGGCGACTATCGAATCATCTACGAAATTTTCAATGACAAGGTGATAATTTTGGTCACTCGCATTGGTCACCGCCGCCAGGTATAAAAGGATTCCTGACTACCAGGCACTCGCCCCAACAACCAGACCCAGAATGATTTCTAGGTTGATTCGATCATCCCGATAATCCTCGGTCAAAGCAAAAAATTCGCCATCTTCGGAAGCAATTCGTGAGGTTCGACCCTCAGCCTCAATGAGGCTTACCGCAGCATCCTTAGTCATCCCCAAGACCTGGCAGGCAATCACCTTAGTCTCAACATGTCTTTCAGTGAACTGATCTGGGTTGGGATCTTCAAAGCAGTAGGGGGCAGGGGTGTCTCGAATTACCGGCACTTGCGCATTGTTAGACCCGACCACTATCCCAAGGATGAATGCGACGCTGACGCCAAAAAGGCCAAGCAGGCCGGTGATGACAACGGCTTTAGAGCGCATAGCTAGAAACCAATCTCACTGCTCCGCCACGAACACCTTTAGCCTCTGTGACATACCCGGGCAGTTCACTGTCGCAGGGTGTGGATTCAATTACACCAAGCTGCCAGCTTGGAACACCCTGCGAGCCTAGGAACTCAATCATCTCGGTCGCAATCGATGAGCGGACAACCGCAGCGAAACCAAGGCCCAGGTTCCAGGTGCTCTCAAGTTCGGTTAGCTCATAACCCGCCCAGTCGGCCAGAACCCTAAACACCGGATTTGGTGACCAAGTTGAGCGATCCACATCTAGACCCACGCGGTCCGGCAGGATTCTAGAGAGGTTTGCTGCAATGCCGCCACCGGTGATGTGGCTTAGTGAGGAGATCTGATTCTCAAACCTCGGGTCTTCTAAGACCCTATTCAGAACTCCGGTATACAGCTTGGTTGGCTCTAAGAGTTCTTCGCCCAAGCTTCTCGAAAACTCTGGAACGCTGTCGGTGTATCTGAGTTTTTTGTCAGCAACGATGCGCCTGACCAGCGAGTAGCCGTTGGAGTGCAGGCCGGAGGCTTGCATGCCAATCACAACATCGCCGACCTGAACCCGGTCCGCGGTGAGAAGCTTCGACTTTTCAACAACACCGACCGCTGCTCCGGCAACGTCATACTCATGCTCACCCAAAAGCCCCGGATGCTCGGCGGTCTCGCCACCGACCAGGGCAACATCCACTGCCTTGCAGGCATCGGCGATGCCTCGGACTATGTCGGCGATTCTGGTTGGTTCGAGTTTTCCGGTTGCGATGTAGTCGGTCATGAACAAACTGCGAGCGCCGACCACGACGATGTCATCAACCACCATGCCCACCAAATCTTGGCCAATGGTGTCATGCTTATCGATTGCCTGAGCGATAGCGACCTTGGTGCCAACCCCATCGGTTGATGTGGCAAGAATTGGGTGCTCGTAATCCTTCAAAAACTTTGCATCGATCATGCCCGCAAAACCGCCGAAGCCGCCGAGCACCATATCCCCATGGGTTGCTGACACGGAGGCCTTCATTAGCTCAACGGCTTTGTCTCCGGCTTCGGTGTCAACGCCTGAGGATGCGTATGGGTTCTGGGTCATTTCGGGTGAACGTGGCCTTCTTCTTGGATGGTCGCAACTCCGCGCTCAAGCAGGTTCTTGCCCAGCCGTTCGGCGGCAGGGAGCTCTATTGGGTAGTTGCCTGTGAAGCAAGCCGTGCACATCGCGCTCTCTGGCTGGTTGGTGGCGGCAATCATGCCGTCCTTTGAAAGATAGCCAAGTGAATCGGCGCCGATGGACTGCCGGACATCCTCAACGCCAAGACCAGAGGCAATCAGTTCTGCCCTTGATGCAAAGTCGATTCCATAGAAGCAAGGCCATGTGATCGGGGGGCTTGAGATGCGAACGTGAACCTCGGCAGCGCCCGCTTCCTTGAGCATCTTCACGAGCGCTCGCTGGGTATTACCTCGAACAATTGAGTCATCGACAACAACTAGTCTCTTACCGGCGATTACCTCGCGCAGGGGGTTGAGCTTGAGCCTGATGCCGAGTTGGCGAATGGTCTGCGAGGGCTGAATGAAGGTTCTGCCAACATACGCGTTTTTCACCAGGCCGTGGCCAAATGGGATTCCGGAGGCTTCGCTGTAGCCAATGGCCGCTGGGGTACCGCTCTCAGGAGTGGGCATCACTAAGTCAGCCTCGACCGGATACTCCTTGGCCAGAGTCCTGCCCATCTCTACTCGCGCCTCATAAACCACACGTCCTGCGATAGAGGTGTCTGGTCTTGCGAGGTAGACATATTCAAAGACGCAGCCAGCTCGCTTCTCCTGAGCAAACCGCGAGGATCGCAAGCCATTTTCATCAATGGCTATCAATTCACCTGGCTCAACCTCACGAACATAGGAGGCACCAACTATGTCAAGTGCCGCAGACTCGGATGCCACTACCCAGCCACGCTCGAGCCGGCCCAGCACCAATGGTCTAACCCCCTGTGGATCGCGAGCTGCGTATAGCGTGCTCTCATCCATAAACACCAGGCAGTAAGCGCCCTTGACCTTTGGCAAAAGCTCCTTGGCAGTGTCCTCTAAAGAAGAGTCCGGATTTCCAGTTAGCAAAGCCGTCAGCACCGCGGTGTCGGTGGTGTTCCCGCTGCGCAGCTCGCTTTCGTGATCTGGATACCTTTTTTCTAAGAGCTCCATTAGCTCTGAGGTATTGGTGAGGTTTCCGTTGTGACCAAGAGCGACCGTGCCATAGGCGGTTCGACCCAGAGTGGGCTGTGCATTTCGCCAATGCGAGGCCCCGGTAGTTGAATACCTAGCGTGACCAACGGCAATGTGGCCTTGCAGTGATTCCAAAGAAGCCTCATTGAAAACCTGTGAGACCAGCCCCATATCTTTATAGACCAAAATCTTTTCACCGGTCGAGGTGGCGATGCCGGCAGATTCTTGACCACGGTGCTGGAGAGCATAGAGACCGAAATAGGTGAGCTTTGCAACCTCTTCACCAGGAGCCCAGACACCGAAAACTCCGCACTGATCCTGCGGTCCTTTTTCGCCCGGCATGATGTCGTGGTTCAGAAGGCCGTCACCACGCATGTAGTCCCCTAGCGAGCTTGATTTTGGCCTTAGTTTATAGCCCTACTCGGCTTCTCGCTCAGCCCGCACTGCACTGGCGCGCTTGGCCTTCGAGGATGTAACCAAATCAACAACAATTGCGAATGCAACTCCAGCACCCAAACCCAAAGAGCCCAGGGAAACCAGCAAGAGCCCGAGCACGTTGTAACCGGAACTCTCACCCTCGGGAGCCACCAGCGAGAGAACTAGGGCTACCGCCATTCCAAAGGCTGCGCCGGTTAGCGCCCAGGGCAAAACTTTTGGAGCTCTTCTGATCTCTACGTCTTCTGGCTTTTCCATGTGGCTATTCAACCAAAGGAATCGGAAATAGCTTTCGCAACTCTCCCGCTCTAGCACCCGAGGCCACTAATCTCCCGGCCTGACCAAGCTGGTCCCAGTCTTTTTCTCCAAGTGCCAAAGCAAGAAAGTCCTCAGGGCTCAGCTCTACGACATTGGGCGGGGTTCCTCTTCTATGGTTGAGCCCGCCGACCAGCTGGATAGCTCCGATTGGCGGCACCCGCAACTCAATAGTCCCGCCCGGGTGATTTGTCTCCAGCAGCTGAAGCAAGTACCGAACCGCCATTGGCGCTTGATTAGTTGAATCTTTTAGAGCTGCCAGACCAGCCGCATCGGGTATTCGCTTTTTCGCCATTGGGCAATTATCCACAACCACAGCGCACCTTGCGGTTATCCAGAGACTTCACCCTCTAGTCCATGCCTTGCTTCGAAATGTTGTAGCAAGAAGGAACCTTGAGGTCTACTCAAGGACAGTCGACATCTTGAGAGAGCTCGGATTGTAAACTCCACAGCATGAGAATTCTCGTGGTTGGCTCTGGAGCAAGAGAGCACGCAATTATCAAGGCACTTATTCGCACGGGCACCCCCGCGAGCGAAATTGTCTGTGCCCCTGGAAACCCCGGCATTGCCAAAGAGGTCGAGATCCGAGCTGGTGTTGATGCCACCGACCGCCTCGAAGTTGTCAAAGCTGCTCTTGAAGAGCGCATCGGGCTTGCAATCATTGGCCCAGAAGCCCCTTTGGTTGCAGGCGTCGCAGATGCCCTGCGCGAGCAGGGCATTGCCGTATTTGGTCCCAGCAAAGAAGCGGCTCAGCTAGAGGGCAGCAAGCAGTTCGCCAAGGAGATCATGGCCTCAGCTGACATCCCAACCGGGATGTCTCGGCTTTGCGACACCCTGAAAGATGTCGAAGAAGCAATGGACCTCATGGGTGCTCCCTATGTGATCAAGGCCGACGGTCTCGCTGCCGGAAAGGGAGTGCTGGTAACCAATGACCGCCTCGAGGCCCTAGAGCATGCTGAAAACTTCATCCTCGACGGCGTGCTGGTTGAGGAGTTCCTGGCCGGCCAAGAGGTAAGTCTGTTCTTTTTAGCAGATGGAAAAACGGTGATGCCGCTAAGCCCAGCTCAGGATTACAAAAGAGCCTTCGATAACGATGAGGGTCCGAACACCGGTGGCATGGGCGCCTACTCACCAGTTCCCTGGATCGAAGAGGGATTCATCGATGAGGTCACTGAGAAAATTGCCCAGCCAACCGTGGATGAGATGCGCCGGCAGGGAACCGAATTTGTCGGGCTTCTATATTGCGGTTTGATTGTGACCGAACGAGGCGTCCGGGTCATTGAATTCAATGCCCGATTTGGTGACCCAGAAACCCAGGTCGTCCTCAGAAGGCTCAGCTCTGACCTGAGCGACCTGTTGCTAAGAGCGGCGACTGGGAAACTCGACGATGGGCCGGCAGCGGAATTCTCGAGTGACCCGGCTGTGACTGTGGTGCTGGCCTCCGAGGGCTACCCGACTAGACCAGCACCAGTCCGAGAGCTTTTCGGCGTTGAATCGGCTGAGGCTATTGAAGGTGTTGAAGTCTGCTTCGGCGGAGCAACGGGACGAGTAGCGTCCGTTGTTGGCACTGGGGCAAGTTTCCAGGAAGCCAGGACTCTGGCCTATGAGGGCATATCAAGGTTGCAGCTTGAGGGTGCTCACTTCCGAAGCGACATTGCACTCAGGGTTATCGACTAGTGGAAATCCCTGGCTTTAGGCACGTCTACTCGGGCAAAGTTCGGGAGCTCTACGAACCAACTGACGAAAACTTTTCCCACCTGATTTTGATCGTGGCAAGCGATCGAGTGAGTGCGTTTGACTATGTCCACACTCCAGAAATACCTGGCAAGGGTGCGAATCTAACCTCCGTTACTAACTGGTGGTTTGATCAGCTTGATGTTGCGAATCATCGCTCGAGTGAACTTGAAGTTCCGGAGGCGGTAACGGGACGTGCAATGGTTGCAAAAAAGCTAGAAATGTTTCCAATCGAGTGTGTTGTCAGAGGATACTTATCTGGCTCAGGCTGGCTCGAGTATCAGCAATCTGGCAAGGTCTGCGGAATTGAGCTTCCCGAAGGGCTAAAGAATGGGGATAGGCTCCCGCACCCAATCTTTACCCCTGCCTTCAAGGCCCCCCAGGGTGAGCACGATGAAAACATCAGCTTTGAGCAGGCAGTTGAACTGGTTGGTAAAGAGGTTGCCGAGGAGCTTCGGGATTTGAGCATTGGAATCTTTATAAGAGCGAGCCAGCTCGCTCAAAAGCAGGGGCTTATTTTGGCCGACACTAAATTTGAATTTGGCAGAGATCCCAAAACAAATGTGATCACACTCGGGGACGAGGTGCTCACCCCGGACAGCTCAAGATACTGGGATTATGCACTCTGGGAGCAAGGGGTGCGCGATCAAAGTTTTGACAAGCAAATCGTTCGCAATTGGCTTCAGAAAAACTGGGGCAGGGAGTCAGAGCCTCCGGTTTTGCCGCCAGAAATTGTTGAGCAAACCGCAGCCAGATATGAAGAATTGGCTCAGCGCCTTCTTGGGTCCGAGCAAAGCGTAAAGTAAAGGGGTGTTATTCACTCCACTCAATGCTGAGCATGAAAAACTGGGCGCAAGCTTCACCGATTTCGGGGGCTGGTCGATGCCCGTGCGCTACGGCTCAGACCTGGATGAACACCATCACGTAAGAAACGCAGCGGGACTTTTTGATATCAGCCACATGGCTGAGATTCGGGTCTCTGGATCAAATGCTGCCGATTACCTCGACTACGCACTGGTTTCCAAGCTTTCGGAATTAGAAATCTCAAGAGCCAAATACACCCTGATCTGCAACGAGCAGGGTGGTGCGATTGACGATTTGATTGTCTATCGAATGGCCCAGGACGATTTCCTGATTGTTGCCAATGCCGCCAATCGCCATGCGGTAGTTGAGGCCATGAAGAGGCGACAAGAAAACTTTGATGATGTTGAAGTTATCGACGAATCGGATGACTGGGCACTGATTGCCCTTCAGGGACCTAAATCACAAGCAGTTCTTGAGACCCTGGCCTCCAAAGACCTCAGCCAGGCCAGGTACTACTCGATTCTTGAGGCCCAAATTTCGAATGTGGGAGTGCTTTTAGCTCGAACCGGCTACACGGGTGAAGACGGGTTTGAGATCTTCATTCCAAAAGATCAGGCCTCACAGATTTGGCAGTTGCTAATTTCCCAAGCGGATGTGAAGCCCTCCGGACTAGCCGCCCGAGACACCCTTCGGCTCGAGGCCGGAATGCCGCTGTATGGGCACGAACTCAATCTCGAGATCTCTCCCTTCGAGGCAAACCTCGGCAAGGTGATTCGTTTTGACAAAAACGAGTTCGTTGGCCGCGAGGCACTTGCTGCAAAGAGCGAGAGCCAGCTGGAAATGAAGCTCTATGGCCTCAAAGGCGAAGGGAAGCGTGCGGCAAGAGCTGACTATAACGTCTATCTTGTCGATGGCGAAACTCCTATTGGAAAGGTGACCTCGGGTGCACTCTCACCAACTCTCGGTTACCCGATAGCGATGGCATTTTTAGATGGCAAACTTGAGCTTGGGGTCGGCACCAAGCTGGAAGCCGATGTTCGCGGATCCAGGATTTCTTTTGAGGTAGTAAAACTTCCGTTCTACAAGCGGGGAAGGTAAAGATGGCAAACCCAGAACACTTGAAATACACCAAAGAACACGAGTGGGTGCTGATCGATGGCGACATGGCAACCATTGGCATCACGAAGTATGCAGCGGATGCGCTGGGAGAGATTGTTTACGTAGACCTTCCAAAGGTTGGCTCCTCGACCTCTCACATGAAGATTTGTGGTGAGATCGAATCCACCAAATCCGTGGGTGAGCTCTACGCACCTATGGATGGTGAAGTGGTTGAGGCAAACAAATCCCTTGATGCAGCACCCGACACGGTAAATGCTGACCCATATGGGGAAGGTTGGCTGATTAAAATCCGTTATAGCTCCCTACCCGAACTTCTTTCAGCCGCGGAGTATGACGCCTTTACAGGAGAGTAATTGCTTTTAGATCACCATCAGTTCCGAGTCCGCCACATCGGACCGAACCGCCAAGAGCAACAAGAAATGCTCGACTATATCGGAGCGGAATCTCTTTCGGACCTGATGGAAAAAGCCTTGCCTGAGGCCATCCACTATCGCGGTGGAAGCACTTTGCCAGAGCCTCTGAGTGAAGATGAAGCTCTTGAACGACTAAGAGAAATTGCCGCGAAGAACCGCATCACCCAGAGTTTCATTGGTCTTGGTTACTACGGAACCAGAACCCCCGGAGTCATCAAACGCAACGTGTTGGAGAACCCGAGCTGGTATACCGCGTACACCCCGTATCAGCCTGAGATCAGCCAGGGCCGACTAGAAGCAATCATCAACTTTCAGACTGTCGTGACGGATCTCACCGGCATGAAGACCGCGAATGCCTCGATGTTAGATGAGTCGACGGCCGTGGTTGAAGCGATGATGATTGCTAAGCGCAGTGCTGATTCCGAATCCAATGTCTTTTACGTGGATAGCGACATCTACCCACAGACTAGGCAGCTTTTGGAGCACCGAGCAGAACCACTAGGAATCGTCATCGAGTATTTTGACGCAGCGAATATTGCCGAGCTCAACCAAGAGTGCTTTGGCGCAGTCATTCAGTACCCTGGCGCCTCTGGTCGAATTATTGACTTTGACAACCTCTTTGCAAAGGTTCATGAATTTGGTGGTCTAGCCGTTGCAACTGCAGACCTGATGTCACTCACGCTTTTGAAGCCTCCGGGCGAAGCGGGAGCCGACGTGGTTTGCGGAACAACCCAGCGCTTTGGTGTCCCCATGGGCTTTGGTGGTCCTCACGCTGGATACCTTGCAGTCCGCGATCGACTCGAGCGCACCATGCCTGGCCGACTGGTCGGCGTTTCGGTCGATGCCGAGGGAGCCCCCGCATACCGATTGACTCTTCAGACTCGTGAGCAACACATCAGACGCGAAAAGGCAACGAGCAACATCTGCACCGCCCAGGTTCTCTTGGCCGTAATGGCCGGAATGTATGCCGTCTACCACGGACCCAAGGACCTAAAGGCAATTGCTCAAGAGATTCACTCGAAAGCTTCTGCGCTTGCGAACGTTTTAGGCGAGGTTGGGATCAAAATCCAGCACGATAACTTCTTTGACACGATCCGCCTGGTTGATGTTGATGCCAAGAAGTTCTTTGATGCCGCCAGGCACAAAGACCTGACGCTGTTGCTGGTGGATGAATCCACCGTAGGCATCTCGGTTGATGAGAGCACCACCTGGGCACACCTAGCCGAACTCGCAAACGTATTTGGAGCAAGGGTTCCCAAGCCAGAGGATGCCACCGACAGGCTGAGAAACCATCGCACCACAAGCTATCTAGAGCACCCAGTTTTCAATTCGTATCACTCTGAGACCGCGATGCTGAGATACCTAAAGAAGCTCGCTGATTTCGACTACGCGCTAGACCGCGGCATGATCCCACTGGGCTCCTGCACCATGAAGCTCAACTCCGTCACCGAGATGGAAGCCGTCACCTGGCCCGAGTTTGCCAACCTGCACCCCTTTGCTCCAAAGGAAGATGTTGCGGGTTACCTGGAACTGATTGATGAGTTGGTCTCATGGTTGAGTGACATCACCGGATATGAAGCGATTTCACTGCAGCCAAACGCCGGAAGCCAGGGAGAACTTGCCGGACTCTTGGCTATCCGCGGTTATCACCGCTCGAGGGGTGACTTCCAGCGAAATGTCTGCTTAATCCCCTCGTCTGCCCACGGCACCAATGCAGCGAGTGCGGTGTTAGCAGGCATGGAAGTTGTCGTTGTTGCCTGTGATGAAGACGGCAATGTGGACGTCTCCGATCTCAAGGCAAAGATTCAAGATGCCGGCGATACTCTCGCGGCCTTGATGATCACATACCCATCAACGCACGGTGTCTATGAAGAGGCTGTGGTTGAGATCTGTGACCTTGTGCACGCAGCCGGTGGTCAGGTCTACATCGATGGTGCAAACACCAACGCGGTGGTTGGATATGCAAAGTTTGGTGAGTTTGGTGGCGATGTCTCCCACCTCAACCTCCAC
Source organism: uncultured Aquiluna sp. (assembly GCA_965661645.1). Taxonomy (GTDB): domain Bacteria; phylum Actinomycetota; class Actinomycetes; order Actinomycetales; family Microbacteriaceae; genus Aquiluna. Next base: position 4,548 of record CBFIEQ010000013.1, on the reverse strand, counting down.
AAAACCTTCTGCATCCCTCACGGTGGTGGCGGTCCGGGTGTTGGCCCAGTGGTTGCCAGAGAGCACTTGCGTCCATTCCTCCCAGGCCACTCGCTAGCTCAGGTTGACCTAGGGAACTACGGTCCAGTCTCTGCAGCACCATTTGGATCACCGAGCATCCTTCCAATCTCCTGGGCATACATCCAGATGATGGGCAACACCGGTCTGATGGACGCAACTGCAGTCGCGGTTCTGAGTGCCAACTACGTCGCCAAGCGACTGGCTGACGCCTTCCCACTGTTGTATACGGGCAAGAACGGCATGGTTGCCCACGAAGCAATCATCGACATCAGGCCACTTCAAAAAGATGCTGGTATTTCAAACGACGACGTTGCAAAACGCTTGGTCGACTATGGCTTCCACGCACCAACCATGAGTTTCCCGGTTGCTGGAACGCTCATGATTGAGCCAACAGAGTCCGAGCCAAAGCAGGAACTGGATCGCTTCATTGACGCAATGCTTGCAATTCGCGCTGAGGCTCAGAAGGTTCAGGATGGTCACTGGCCGCAGGACAATAACCCTTTGGTCAATGCCCCTCACACGGCTAACCACCTGACTTCAGAGTGGGATCATCCCTACTCACGCGAAGATGCGGTTTTTCCGACCGACGCTCAGCGCAAGAGCAAGTACTGGCCACCGGTTAGAAGAATTGATGGTGCGTTTGGAGATAGAAACCTGACCTGCACCTGCCCTCCTATCGAGAGCTTTGCAAGGAACTAACTCCACCGGACCATGTGGGAGGCAATCTCCGCTGCAGCTTGATTCAAATCGATTGAGTCGGTGGCAAGCGCGAGGATAAAGTCCATTCCCTCGTCAGCGGAAAAATTGTGCTTGAAATCGTTTACCGCCAAAAAAGCGACCATCAGAGTCCAAGTGGTTCTTTTGTTTCCGTCAACTAGTGCGTGGTTCTTCACCAGGGAGTGAGCCATTGCCGCAGCTTTCAGCTGCAGAGACTCATAGGCATCTTCACCGAACAACACCGTCCTCGGCCTCTGCAGAGCAGAATCCAAAAGCCCTGCGTCCTTCACATAAAAGCCAAGCTTGTGAATAACGCGTAACGCTTCGTCAAGTTCAATGTACGTGGTCATGCGTCAGCCAAGCGCTCCATGAGCTCCTTGTCGTGGGACAGAACAAACTCAACCGCCTCATCAAGCCGAATTTGCTTGGCTGATTGAGTCTCAACGAGTCGCAGGGCGTGAATTATCGCTTTTTGCTTCGAGAGTCCGGTCTGCTTGGCGTAGCGATTAAGGATTTGCTCTTCTTCTAATGTCAATCTAAGTGTCATGGCCATGATGCTAACGGTATCAAAGTGGTACCAAATGTCAACATTCCAAATCTGTGGATAACTGGCGCTTCTGCAAGTCTGTGGATAGAGCAGCGAACCCTCACTAAACTGAAGTGATTCACGCAGTGCGGCGCGATTATCAATCCATCCCGAAACTGGAAACCCAGCAAACCGAAGGGGACAAGTGCCAAAAATCATCGTCGAGATTATGCCAAAGCAGGATCTTTTAGACCCACAAGGAAAAGCAGTCGCAAACGCCCTGCACCGCTCCGGCCACAAAGACATCGTGAACGCAAGAATTGGCAAGCGCATCGAGCTTCACTTTGACCGCGAGATCACCGAGCAGGACCTAAAGGATGCTCAAGACCTAGCATCAAGCTTTCTCTCCAATGACGTCATCGAAGATGTCGTCCAAATCACCAAGGCATAGCCAATGAAGATTGGCGTTATAACCTATCCCGGCACACTCGACGACCGAGACGCTCAGCGAGCCGTCAGGCTCGCTGGCGGAACACCCGTCCCGCTCTGGCATGCAGACTCCGATATCAAAAAGGTCGATGCAGTTGTTCTCCCCGGTGGCTTCTCTTATGGCGATTACCTTCGCTGCGGAGCCATTGCCGCCAAGGCGCCTGCAACGCAAGAGGTGATCAAGCTTGCAGCTCAGGGCCTACCGGTCCTTGGAATCTGCAATGGTTTCCAGGTTCTGGTTGAATCTCACCTTCTGCCAGGTGGACTAATCAGAAACGAACACCAGCACTTCATTTGCCGTGACCAAAAACTCAGAGTTGAGAACAACCAGACTGCTTGGACCTCCCTGTTTGAAAAAGACGAAGAGATCACCATCCCTCTGAAGAACGGCGAGGGTGGCTACATTGCCAACCCCGACACTCTGAAGATGCTCGAGGAAGAGAACCGGGTCGTCTTTAGGTATTTGGATCTCAACCCCAATGGTTCGATGAACGACATTGCCGGTCTAACCAACGAGCGAGGCAACGTCGTGGGCCTAATGCCCCACCCCGAACACGCCGTTGAACCAGGCTTTGGACCTGACACCCCTATTGCGATGAGAAGCGGCACCGATGGCCTGAAATTCTTCCAGTCGGTTTTGAAGGTTATGGTGAATAGCTAATGGAATCAAGACGCCCCACAAACGTTGACACTGTCCTAGACGCAAGCCAGGACCAGAGTAAGTCTCAGCCCTGGAAAGAGCTTGGTCTCAAGCAAGACGAATACGAGAGCATCAGGGAGATTCTAGGGAGAAGGCCAACCTCTTCTGAGCTAGCAATGTATTCGGTGATGTGGTCTGAGCACTGCAGCTACAAGTCATCGAAGATCTACCTTCGCCAGTTTGGCGAAAAGGTCACCCCCGAGATGAAAAAAGACCCGATGGTCGGCATGGGTGAAAACGCAGGGGTTGTCGACATCGGCGAGGGAATGGCGGTTACCTTCAAGGTCGAAAGCCACAACCACCCCAGCTACATCGAGCCCTTCCAGGGAGCTGCGACCGGAGTCGGTGGCATCGTTAGAGACATCTTGACCATGGGTGCAAGGCCAATTGCCGTAATGGATCAGTTGAGATTCGGAGCACCATCAGACCCCGACACCGCCAGAGTCGTTCATGGCGTGGTCGATGGAATTTCATTTTATGGAAACTGCCTTGGGCTTCCAAACATTGGTGGCGAAACAGTTTTTGACAAGGTCTACCAGGGCAACCCGCTTGTAAACGCACTAGCCGTTGGTGCCATGAAGCATGAGGACCTAAAGCTTGCCAAGGCAACCAATGCCGGCGACCTAGTGATTCTCTTTGGTGCCAGAACCGGTGCCGATGGCATTGGTGGCGTTAGCGTGCTTGCCTCCGAGACCTTTGCCGATGGCGGCCCAACCAAGCGCCCAGCGGTTCAGGTCGGTGACCCGTTTGCCGAGAAGGTGCTGATCGAGTGTTGTCTAGAGCTGTTCGAGGCGGGCGTGGTTGCAGGCATTCAGGACCTGGGTGGTGCTGGTATTTCTTGTGCAACAAGTGAGCTTGCCTCCAACGGTGGCATGGGTATGCGTGTGCAGTTACAAGATGTCTTGCTACGAGACGACTCACTAACCCCAGAAGAGATTCTGATGAGTGAGTCTCAAGAGCGCATGATGGCTATTGTTCCCAAAAAGAGCCTCAAAGACTTCGAGAAGATTGTTCAGAAGTGGGAGGTCGAGTACTCGGTGCTCGGCGAGGTCATCGACGAAGACCGCCTGTACATCAACTGGGGCGATCAGGAAATCGTGAATGTGCCTCCTAGAACCGTGGCTCACGACGGCCCCGTCTACACCCGCCCCGTTGAATACCCCAAATACCAGGACGCTCTAAACGCGAGCAGTTCAAAATCTCTACCGAGGGCAGAGGACGCCACTGAGCTGGCAACTCAGCTCTTGCAGATTCTTAGCTCCCCGAACCAAGCAGACAAGAGCTGGATCACCGCTCAATATGACAAGTACGTGATGGGCAACACCGCCCTTGCAATGCCAGATGACGCCGGCATGGTCAGAGTAAATGAGACCTCTGGTCTTGGCATCACGATTGCAACCGATGCCAACGGTAAGTACTGCCAGCTAAACCCCTATGAGGGCACCAAGCAGGCACTTGCCGAAGCCTATAGAAACGTAGCCGTAACTGGCGCCTCCCCGAAGGCCGTCACCAACTGCCTGAACTTTGGGTCTCCTGAGAATCCTGAAGTGATGTGGCAGTTCAAAGAGGCAACCGCAGGCCTAGCCGATGGCTGCATGGAGCTGGGTATCCCGGTGACCGGTGGCAACGTCAGCTTCTACAACCAAACCGGTGATGTTGCCATCTACCCAACCCCGGTAGTTGGAGTGCTCGGTGTCATCGACAACGTTGCAAGAAGAATCCCCTCGGGTTGGCAGGACGATGGCAACAACATCTACCTGCTCGGAACTACATATGACGAACTAGATGGCTCTGCCTGGGCAGAGACCATCCACCAGCACCTTGGTGGCCAGCCGCCAAAGGTTGACCTCCAAAGGGAGAAGCAGCTCGCAGAGCTATTGCAGGGTGCTGCACTGCAGGGCCTAATTGAGTCAGCTCACGACGTATCTGAGGGTGGTCTGGCAGTTGCTGTTGCCGAGAGCGCATTGAGATTCAACGTTGGAGCCAGAATCTGGATCGAGGAGCTCAAGGATCGCGACCAGCTTGATGACACAGCCGCACTCTTCTCCGAGTCGCA
>CBFIEQ010000012.1:0-25262 GCA_965661645.1 uncultured Aquiluna sp. | reverse complement strand
GGCCTTGGCCCTGAAGCCATTGCCACTTTCGCTGCATCATTTTTTGTGATGCTTGGTTTTGGCATAGTGGTGGTAAGAAGAGCCAAACGACTCGAGCCAGCAGGGTTGGTATGGCCGGCATTTCTTTTGGGTGTTGGAATCATATTGCAGGCCGTGGTCGGAGGCATCACGGTGCTGATGGGACTGAACTCCTGGATAGTTGGTCTGCACTTTGTAATCTCTATGTTCCTTATAGCCTTGGCGGCGCTGCTGGTTTGGCGAGCACTCCCCAAGCCGTCTGGCATCATTTCGAGGTTGAACTCGAAACTATCCCCGCTGACAGTGGTAGTTGGCCTGGTGACAACCTTGATAGGTGTCGTGGTGACCGGAGCTGGCCCACACGCAGGTGACGCCGCCACACCACGAAACGGTCTGGATCTCGAGATATGGCAGCACTATCACTCTTATCCGGGGTATCTGATGACCGCACTGATAGCGCTACAGCTTTCCAGCCAGTATCTGGCGACCAGAAGTTTGTGGAGAGAGATTGGCACTCGGATACTCACCATTTTGTTCTTGGTAACGCTTAGCCAAGCAGCGATTGGCATTATTCAATCCAGACTCGGAGTTCCAGAGTTCTTGGTTGCGGCCCACATGCTTGGTGCTGCAGTTTTGGCAGCTCTCGTGACATTCCAGTTCCTCTCCGCCAAGCGAATTAGTCGATGAGGGTAGTTTTCCTCTTCGGCAGAGATCTTCGCCTTCAAGATAACGAGGCGCTCAGCTACGCAGCAACCATTGCATCTGAGCTGTTGCCGCTCTATGTTATACCCCGCGATTTCGAAACCCTCTCCCCCATCAGACAGCATTCGCTAATCGAGTCTTTGCGTTCACTCAGTGCGACCCTTCCAAAAGGGTTAGAGATTTCCAGCTCGCCGCTCGCAGCAACCTTTGACGGTATTGGCGGCATCGACAAGGTGGTGGCGACAAGAGCATTTGATACTCAAGGAATGATCTTTCAGGCGGACCTAGCCCAGGAGCTCTTCGATAGAGGCATCGCACTTGAGTTGGTCGGATCAAACTATGCAGTTACCCCTGGAACCATAGTGAAGGATGATGGCACCCCGCTGAAGGTTTATACCCCGTTCTATAAGCGCTGGCTACTACAAGGTTGGGATGACCCATTTACTCTCGATGTTGCGAAGGTCAATTGGCTGCCTCCACGGCAAACAGAGCTGCCTAGGCCAACAGCGGCTGCACCAACAGTGATTCGGGCTGGTGAGGCCTATGCGCTGGAAACCTTCAAGAGGTTTAGAGCAAGGGCACTAAGTGACTACTCGGAAAATCGAAATCGACCAGATCTAAGTGGCACCTCTCATTTGTCACACGCTCTTGCTCATGGCGAAATTCACCCTCGAACATTGCTTCAACAGTTGGGTAACTCAGAGGGCGAGGAGGTATTTCGCAAGGAGATTGCCTGGCGAGAGTTCTATGCGGATGTGCTGTATCGAAACCCCCACACCTTGGATGACTACTTTGAACCAAGGTTTGCAAACATGCGCTATGCCGACCCGGTTGAAGATTTAGAGAAGCTACAGGCATGGAAGTTGGGCAAGACGGGCTATCCGATTGTGGATGCAGCAATGCGACAATTGAATCAAACCGGCTGGATGCACAACCGGTCTCGAATGATCGTTGCGAGTTTTCTGGTCAAGGACCTGCACTTCGAGTGGCAAATCGGCGCTCGCTATTTTGAGCAACAGCTAACGGACTTTGATCCTGCCTCAAATTCCCATGGCTGGCAGTGGACTGCCGGTTGTGGCACTGACGCCTCCCCCTACTATCGGGTATTCAACCCGATACTGCAGGGCACCAAATTTGACCCAAATGGCGACTATGTCAGAAAGTTTGTTCCCGAACTTGCTCACATCGAAGGACCGAGTATCCATGAACCCTGGGAGCTGATTGATGGCTATGTGAATGGCTATCCGGAGCGGATCGTCGATCACTCTCAAGAGCGCGATGAGGCTTTGGCCAGACTGGCAGAGATTAAAAAGTAATTAGCGGATCTATGGCGATCGCTAGGAACAACACCGTCAGGTGAGTGATTGAACCGTGAAACAACCGCATTGGATTTTCAGGAACTCTCACCTTGGCTTCGTTGTAGAGACGGTGAGACTCCCAAGTGAACCAGATGCCGGCCACCACGGCTACCGAGGTGTAAATAGGCCCCATGCTCGCCACTGGTATCAGTAGCAGAGTCGAGGCCAAGTAGGCCCAAGCGTAGAGAATGATTTGCCTGCCGACAGTTTCATTCTTGGCAACCACGGGCAACATCGGGACGTTAGCGGCTTTGTACTCCTCGAGGTAGCGCATCGAGAGTGGCCAGTAGTGCGGCGGAGTCCACAGAAAAATGATCAGGAACAGCACCCATGCGCTCAGCGAGACTTCGTTTGTGACTGCAGCCCAGCCGATAAGTGCAGGCATGGCACCGGCCGCGCCACCCCAAACGATGTTTTGTGGAGTTCTGCGCTTTAGCCCAAGGGTGTAGACAAAGACATAGAACAAAATGGCAGCAAGTGATAAAAGCGCCGACAAAAGGTTTATGACTAGCGCGAACCAGACAAAGGACAAAATTCCTATTGCCCAAGCGAATATGAACGCTTCGCGCTTTGTGAGTTCACCCGTTGCGAGTGGTCGGTTTTTGGTTCGACCCATGACCTTGTCGATGTCCGCGTCGATGTAGCAGTTGAAGGCGTTGGCGCTTCCAGCACTGAGCGCTCCACCCAAGAGGGTTGCTGCAATCAACCAAAGATCTGGCAGGCCACGCTGGGCCAAAATCATGGTCGGTACTGTTGCGATCAGTAGAAGCTCGATAACCCTTGGCTTGGTGAGCAAGAAATACGCCCTGAGCTTGGTGAAAAAGCTAGAGCGCGCGGGAGCGACCGAAACAGACATTTGTTCAAGTCTAACCGAGTGAAACGTCTAGAAAGTCCTTGGGTATAGACTCTCAGCAAACCTCTGGCATCGTCGCCAAAGCCTCCCCTTTTTCCTATGAGAAAAGCTTGAGATTGGACTTGTCTTGTTGAACTGGAACGAAATTGATGATCTGGCGGTAAAGACCGCCAAGGTTTTGGCTGCTGACGCAGTTGAAAAGGTTGGCAACGGGCACCCCGGCACCGCAATTAGCTTGGCTCCCGCTGCCTATCTGCTATTTCAGAAGGTAATGCGCCACGACCCAGCGGATGATCGCTGGGCAGGTCGCGACCGCTTCATTCTCTCAGCGGGGCACTCTTCTCTGACGCTCTACAACCAGCTCTACCTTGGCGGTTTTGGGCTTGAGTTGGATGACATCAAGGCGCTTAGAACCCTGGGTTCGAAGACTCCCGGTCATCCAGAATTCGGCCACACTCACGGCGTTGAAATCACCACCGGGCCGCTCGGGTCTGGCCTGGCATCAGCAACCGGCTTTGCAATGTCCACAAGATTTGAGCGCGAACTCTTTGATCCAACTGCCGCTGAGGGCGAGTCTGTATTTGATCACAACGTGTATGTGATTGCGGGCGATGGTGACATGCAGGAGGGCGTCAGCGCAGAGGCTGGCTCTTTAGCCGGTCACCTGGGCCTTGGAAATCTGATTGTTCTCTACGATGCGAATCAGATCTCGATTGAGGATGACACCAACATCTCGTTCACTGAGGATGTCGCGGCCCGTTACCGCGCCTACGGTTGGCAGACTCTGGAGGTCAACTGGCGGACCAACCCTTATAAAGAGGACGTTCACGCCCTTTATGAGGCAATCGAAGCGGCCAAGGCAAACACCGATCAGCCAACTCTGATAACCCTTCGGACCATCATCGGTTGGCCTTCCCCATCCAAGATGGACACCGGCAAGATTCACGGCTCCAAGTTGGGCGCTGAGGAACTGGCGGGCCTGAAGGTTGAACTGGGTTTTGACCCCGAGAAGCACTTTGAAGTCTCCCCCGAGGTTATTAACCACACTCGTCAACTAATCACCATCGGCAAGGAGCTTCGTGCCGACTGGGATGTGAAATTTGCAAGTTGGCAAAAAGCCAATCCAGAGCAAGCCAAGCTCTTTGAGAGATTGCAAAAAGGTGAACTTCCTAAGGACCTGATTAGCGCGCTGCCAACCTTTGAGGCGGGTACTGAACTAGCTACTCGTGCAGCAAGCGGCAAGGTGCTCAACGCCATCGCCGAGGTAATGCCCGAGCTTTGGGGTGGGTCTGCAGATCTTGCAGAGAGTAACAACACCACAATTGAGGGCTCTGGTTCGTTCGTCCCGGCAAAGTGGAACACGAAGGCATGGACTCCAAAGCCAGCAGGAAGAATTTTGCACTTCGGTGTCCGCGAACACGCCATGGGTGCGGTGCTGAATGGGATTTCGCTTTCTGGTCACACCAGGGCATTCGGCGGCACCTTCTTGGTGTTTTCTGACTACATGCGTCCCTCGGTTCGTCTTGCGGCCCTTATGAACATTGCTCCAATCTATGTTTGGACCCACGATTCGGTTGCTTTAGGTGAGGATGGTCCAACCCACCAGCCAGTCGAACACCTTGCAGCACTTCGTGCAATTCCAAACCTGTCGATCGTTCGCCCAGCGGATGCCAATGAGACCGCTTTTGCTTGGATTGAAGCGCTCAAGCGCAACCAAAGTCCAACTGGCTTGGTGCTAACCAGGCAGAACCTGCCTGTTCTAGCTCGGGGAGCAGGTTATGGATCCGCAGGGGATGTAGCGAAGGGTGCTTACGTCTATGCCGACGGCTCCAACGGTGTGGATTTGATCTTGATCGCCACCGGAAGCGAAGTGCAGTTCGCGATTGAAGCCAAAGTTGAACTGGAGCAAAAGGGAATTTCCACCCGAGTTGTGTCAGCACCTTGCCTCGAGTGGTTCGAAGAACAAAGCACTGAATACAAAGAGTCTGTGCTTCCGTCGAGCGTGAAGTCCAGGGTCTCGATTGAGGCCGGAATTAGCTCATTCTGGCGCAGCTACGTTGGCGATCACGGCATTGCTATCGGAATCGACCACTTCGGCGCCTCAGCCGACTACAAGACTCTCTACCAGGAGTTCGGGATCACAACGCAGGCAGTGATTGAAGCTGCAAACAAGGTGTTAGGAAGATAATGAACAAGAATCTGCAGGAACTAACCGACGCCGGAGTTTCCATCTGGCTGGATGATCTCTCAAGAGAGCGTATTGAGTCTGGAAACCTAGCTGAGTTGATTGCAGAGCACTCCGTGCGAGGCGTTACCACCAACCCAACCATTTTTGCCGGTGCCCTGAAGGGGGCCAGCTATAAGCCACTAATCGCAGCCCAAAAGGGCAACCCGGTAGCCGAGGTGATCAAGAACATCACCTCGAAGGATGTTGCCGATGCCTGTGAAATCTTTGCAGGGGTCTATCAGTCATCAAATGGCGTTGATGGCAGGGTTTCAATCGAGGTAGAGCCAAAGCTTGCGATGGATACCCAGGGAACGATCCAGCAGGGTCTCGAGCTGCACCAGCTGGTGGGTAAAGAGAATGTCATGATCAAGGTTCCCGCAACCATTCCGGGTCTTGAAGCAATTACCGAGCTCACCGCACAAGGTGTCTCGGTCAACGTCACACTGATTTTCTCGACGGAGCGCTACAGCCAAGTGATCGATGCCTACCTAGCCGGTCTAGACAAGGCCCTCGCAGGCGGGCTTGACATCAGCAAGATCCACTCGGTGGCCTCTTTCTTCGTCTCGCGTGTTGACACCGAGGTGGATGCTCGACTGGAAGCCGTTGGAAAGTCGGAACTAAAATCCAAGGCCGCACTGGCAAACGCCAGACTCGCCTACGAGCTATTCAATGTTCGTTTCTCGAGTGCCAGGTGGGCGGATTTGGCAGCTAAGGGAGCTCGGTTGCAGCGACCACTGATGGCCTCCACCGGAGTCAAAGACCCAAGCTTGCCAGACACCCTATACGTGACCGAATTGGTTGCTGCTGATTTGGTGAACACCATGCCAGAGAAGACCATGATGGCGGTTGCTGACCACGGAGTCATCACTGGCAACACCATCACTCCGAACTTTGAAGCGGCAGCGCAGTTTATGGAGGAGCTAGAGGCGGCTGGGATTGACTTCGCAGAAGTGACTCAGAAGCTCGAGGATGAGGGCGTTTCTAAATTCATCGCCTCTTGGGATGAACTTGTTGACTCAGTTGCCTTGGCGCTAGAGGAAAGCTAATGAAACTCTCACTCAACCCTGAACTTCAAGCGGGCCTAAGCGCCGTGGTTGAGGATCTTTCCAAAGCTGAGATTGCTTCTCGAATAAACGACAAGGACTCATCTATTTGGGGTCCTGAAGCGCAACCGGAGGCAAGTATTCGACTTGGTTGGGTGGATTCATTCAAAGACGCTGTAAATCTCATTCCTGAAATTGTCCAGCTGCGTGATTCACTTCGTGAAAAGGGTGTCGATCGAATCGTGCTCTGCGGAATGGGTGGTTCCTCGCTGGCTCCTGAGGTAATCACCAAGAACAGCGGTGTTGAATTAGTGGTGCTTGATTCCACGGCCCCAGACCAGGTGTCGGCAGCAATTCAACAGCTTCACAGAACCGCAGTTGTGGTTTCGTCAAAGTCTGGATCAACGGTCGAAACAGACAGCCAAAAGCGGGCTTTTGAAAAAGCCTTCCAAGACGCGGCCATTAATGTTTCCGAGCGTATGGTCATTGTTACGGATCCAGGTTCCCCGCTTGATGCAGCATCCCGCGAGGCTGGATATCGAGTTTTCAACGCTGACCCAAACGTTGGCGGGCGCTACTCGGCGCTAACAGCGTTTGGTTTAGTCCCCTCGGGTCTTGCAGGCTCGGACATCACCGCTTTGGTGACCAGTGCAATTCAGGCTGCACCAACTTTTAGTTACGACTCCTCAGACAACCCAGCACTTTGGCTGGCTGCTGCGCTGGCGAGAACGCCGGGAAACATGGGCTATCGAGACAAGTTCTTGATTGAAACCGATCAGCTTCCCGGGTTCGGAGATTGGGCCGAGCAACTCGTTGCTGAGAGCACAGGAAAAGAAAATCTTGGTGTTTTGCCTGTTGTGGTCAACTCAAGTGCCCCCGAGTTAGCGATGGATTTGAACGACACTCTGGTGATTCGCTTCGGCGATCGTGCGGCAGTTGCCGAGCACATAACATTTAGTGGCGAGTTGGGTGAGCTGTTCTTGCTTTGGGAGCACGCCACCGCAATCGCTGGCTACCTGATGGGCATAAATCCATTTGACCAGCCAAATGTCGAATCAGCAAAGATTGCCGCCCGTGAGCTACTGGACTCCCCCGCGACAGTTGCCCAAACAGACTTCGTTGATCGCGGTGTGGCAGTGAAGGCCTATGGCTTTGATGTCACGGGTGCCACGGTTGAGGCTGCCATCGAACAGCTCATCGCTGCTGCAAACCCGTTGACGTATTTCTCAATCCAGACCTATCTCAACCGCGAAGAATATCCCCAGTTCGAACAACTGAGAGATGTTCTGGCGAGTAGAACCCAAAGACCGGTAACTTTTGGTTGGGGCCCTAGGTTCTTGCACTCCACCGGCCAGTACCACAAGGGTGGTCCGACCCAAGCGCTCGTGATCCAGATAACTGGGGAATATGGTCATGATCTCGAAGTTCCGGGAAGACCCTTCAGCTTTGGCACTTTGATCAACGCACAAGCGCTGGGAGATGCCGCGGTATTGATGGAGAGCGGAGTCAAGGTCGTCTCGCTGAGGTTCCAAGAACCGCTTTCTGGGCTTGAAATGCTGAAGAAGGTTATTGCTTCGTGATTCAAAATCCTCTTCGCGATCCTGATGACCGCAGAATGCATCGCATTGCAGGACCCAGCGGACTGATTCTGTTTGGCGTGACAGGCGATCTCTCGCGAAAAAAGCTGATGCCTGCGGTTTATGACCTTGCTAACCGTGGGTTGCTTCCACCGGCATTCTCACTAGTTGGATTTGCACGCCGTGACTGGTCTCGGCAGGATTTCGAGAAGGTCGTTCACGATGCAGTCCGCGAGCACGCAAGAACCGAGTGGTCAGAGGATGTTTGGCAACAGTTGGTTCAGGGAATTCGATTTGTTTCAGGTCGACATGACGACCCGGAGGCGTTCGCAAGGTTGAAGGCCACGGTCGACGAGCTGGACCTTCAGCGCGGAACGAGCGGTAATCATGCCTTTTATCTATCAATACCTCCCAGAGACTTTCCGCTGGTTGTGGACCAGCTTGAGAGGGCGGGTTTAGCAAAGGCTCAACCTGGTCAGTTCCGCAGAGTCGTCATTGAAAAGCCGTTTGGGTCTGATCTCAAGACCGCAAAAGAGCTTAACGAGGTTGTTGAAAGAGTCTTCCCTGCAGACTCGGTATTCCGAATCGACCACTACCTCGGTAAAGAGACTGTTCAAAACATCCTTGCCCTGCGGTTTGCAAATCAGTTGTATGAGCCGATTTGGAACTCCAATTACATTGACCATGTTCAGATAACAATGGCGGAGGACATCGGCATTGGTTCTCGAGCTGGATATTACGACGGAATTGGCGCTGCTCGAGACGTGATTCAGAACCACCTGTTGCAACTTTTGGCCCTAACCGCCATGGAGCAACCCAACTCCTTTGATGCGGCTGATCTCAGGGCTGAAAAAGAGAAGGTGTTGGCAGCAGTCAAGCTACCGCAAGATCTCGGCCTTCACACAGCACGTGGTCAGTATGCCGCCGGCTGGCAGGGTGGCGAAGGTGTCGTTGGCTATCTAGACGAAGAGGGCACTAACCCCGAGTCCAGAACCGAGACATTTGCCGCAATGCGGCTTGATGTAGCTACCAGGCGCTGGCACAACACCCCATTTTATTTGCGCGCCGGAAAGCGCCTCGGTAGGCGCGTTACTGAGATTGCGGTTGTCTTCAAGAGAGCCCCACAGCAGCTCTTTGGAGAGAGCCAAACCGCTTTGCTTGGCGAGAACGCGCTTGTAATCCGGGTTCAGCCCAACGAGGGTGTGACCATTCGCTTTGGTTCCAAGGTTCCAGGACCTTCGATGCAGGTTCGGGATGTGACCATGGACTTTGGATATGGTCACGCTTTCACTGAGGACTCACCAGAGGCCTACGAACGCCTCATTCTTGATGTGCTTTTGGGTGAGCCGCCGCTTTTCCCGCGCCAGCGCGAGGTTGAGTTGAGCTGGGAGATCTTGGATCCAATAGTGCAGTACTGGGACGCTAATGGCTCCCCCGAGGCCTATGCGCCAGGGTCATGGGGTCCACAGGGCGCTCACCAAATGCTTGAAACCGATGGACGTAGCTGGAGGCGACCTTGATAGTCGATATGCCTAGCACAACCTCTTCAAAGATTGGTAAGAGGTTAAACGAACTTCGCGAAACCGGTGGAGTGGTCGCACTCGGTCGCGTTCTGACGCTCGTTATAGAAACTGACGCCAAGGGGGTAGAGCCAGCGATCCAGGCGGCTAACGGCGCTTCCAGGCTTCACCCCTCACGCATTATTGTTCTGACCAATGCTGAAGGTAATGGCGAGTCAAGGCTCGACGCCGAGATTCGGGTTGGCGGCGATGCGGGCGCATCCGAGGTTGTGATTCTGAAAGCCTATGGGGCAGCCAGTTCCAATCCGGAGTCACTCGTCACAGGCTTGCTGCTGTCCGATGCACCGGTTGTGGCCTGGTGGCCTTCCAGCTGCGCCGCGAATCCTGCTAAAAGTGCAATTGGCAAAATTGCCAGCCGAAGAATCACCGATTCCGCCTGTCAGGCTGATCCAAGTGCTTTCCTCAGGGAATTGGCAACAAATTACACGCCAGGTGATGGGGACATGGCTTGGACAAGAATCACTCTTTGGAGATCACAGCTGGCCGCGCTCTATGAGCAGCACAAGCATCGCAAGGTCTCTTCAATTGAGGTTCTAGGCTCGGCACACAGCCCCAGTGCAGAGCTTTTGGCACACTGGCTAGAAATTCGCCTGCAGGCTCCCTCTGCTATCACAACCGAGCTTGAAGGCGCAGATATAGAGGGCATAGTAGGTGTCCGGATTCAATTCCAGGATGGGCATCTTGAAATCATCAGAGCAGACGAAGTTGCCAACATCAAACAGACAGGCTTTCCAGACTCCTCGGTCCTACTGCCGAAGCGCAGCGATCAGGATTGCCTGATTGAAGACATGCGGTTTTTGGGCGAAGACGAGATCTACGGAGAAGTCCTAATGGGTGGGCTGCGATGAGTATTCGCTCTCACGACACCACCACTCATCTCATCTCATCGGCGGTGGCGGAATTCTCTGGATTGGCAAATGCCCTGCTTACTGAGAAAGCCCAAATCAAAGTTCTCTTGACCGGCGGAACCTTGGGAATTGAATTCATTGCAGGGCTTGCGACACTCGACTTGGACTGGAATCGATTTTGGTTCAAGTTCTCTGACGAGCGCTTTGTCGCACTCGATCACCCAGATAGAAACGAGCAGCAGGGTTTAGAGGTCTGGCCTGAACTGGAAAGTCAGCTGGATAGATATTCAGCGGATGACATAGACCTTGTAAGAGCGAGAGGACTAGAGGACCAAAAACTAAATGGGCTTTTTGGGCCGGTCGACCAGGCTTCTTCGATTTTTGACCTCACGGTTTTAGGTTTGGGTCCCGATGCGCACATCGCGAGCTTGTTCCCTGGTCGTAATCAAGGAGGTGAGTGGGTGATAGCAGAGTCTGATTCCCCTAAGCCTCCAAGTCAAAGGCTAAGTTTCAGCTATGGAGCACTCAATCGCTCCGAGCGAGTTTGGTTTTTGGCAGCTGGCGATTCCAAGCTAAACGCAGTCAAACAAGGTCTTGATCAAGCGAGCGGATTACCAGCCTCTAGGGTGAGAGGTCTGAGTGAAACGGTTTGGTTTCTAGATAGAGAGATTACTGACGGGCTTTAGCGGCAGCAGCTGCACGCTCTCTACGCTCGCGGATGAGAGATAGCGCCTCATCTAAAATCTCTTGAGCCTCTTTATCCGTTCTACGCTCTTTTACGTAGGCAAGATGAGTCTTGTAGGGTTCAATTTTGGCAACCTGAGGCGGGTTCGCTTTATCCAGCCCCGCAGGTAGGCCGCAATTAGGGCAGTCAATTTCCGAAGGTAGTTCCTCAGGGGCAATGTTGGCTGCAAACTGCGGGTGAGCTTCATGGCCGTTGGAGCAAAAGAAGCTGAGGGTAACTCGCTCTACCTGGTGGCCACGATCTTGCTCACCCATTGGGCCAGCACCGACTCGCGCTCCTCTAATTGATGGTGATGACGACACTTATGCCCACCCAAATCTATTGAATAGCCCGAGAATGATGATTACACCAACCCAAACCAGTCCAAGTGCAATGGTGATGCGGTTCAGGTTTCGCTCTGCAACTCCAGAGGAGCTCATCGAGGACGTCACTCCTCCACCGAACATGTCTGCAACACCGCCACCACGGCCTTTGTGTAGCAGGATCATCAAAATCAACAGCACGCTGGTGATTGCTAGCAGCACCAAAAGTGCGGTTTGTAGGGCGGCCATTTACTTCCTCAACTCCTTGTGCGCTTATAAAGCGCTCGTCAAATTATAGAACTATGTGCTTTTGATAACGAGCAATGCCGGAAAACTCTTCAGCATCCAGTGAGGCTCCGCCAACCAAAACACCATCAACGTCGGCATGTTGCATGAAGCCAGCCACATTATTTGCCTTGACTGAACCGCCGTAGAGAATCTTTGTGATTTCAGCAACAGCTCCATGTGATTCGCTAATTGCAGTCCTGATCGCACCAGCAACCTCGTTAGCTTGCTCGGGTGTTGCCACCTTGCCGGTCCCGATCGCCCAGACAGGCTCATAGGCAATCACAAAATCCCCAAGCGCCTCGTGTCCGGCTAGAGCAGCGAGTGTCTGACGAATAGGCACCGCAGACTGACCCTCGGTCTCGAGTTCTTCCAATGTTTCACCAACGCAGATGATTGGAATCAAGTTGTTGCGCCAGGCAGCAGCTACCTTTTCCTGGATTATGGAGTCGTCCTCGCTGTGATACTGACGCCTCTCTGAATGACCAATAAGCACATACTTAACGTTCAGTTTTGATAAGAAAGCGCCAGAAATCTCACCGGTGAAGGCTCCTGAATCTTTGGCAGACAGGTCTTGGGCGCCAAGTGTGATATCAAACTTCTCAGCGTCAATAAGGGTTTGTGCGCTCCTAAGGTCGGTAAAAGGGGGAAATACTGCCACCTCTACCTTTGAGTAATCGTGATCCGCGTCGGCAAGCGTCCAGCTGAGTTTTTGAATCAGGGCAATAGCTTGGAGGTGATCAAGATTCATTTTCCAGTTACCCGCAATAAGTGGAATTCGATTAGTCATTTAGGACCTCCAGCCCAGGTAAAGATTTGCCCTCTAAATATTCGAGCGAAGCGCCACCGCCGGTGGAGATGTGGCCAAACGCTGCTTCACTGAAACCCAATGCCCTCACTGCAGCCGCCGAGTCACCGCCACCGACAACGCTGAGGCCAGCCACTTCGGTGAGTGCCTTTGCAAGAACCTTGGTTCCGTTGGCGAAGTTTGCAAACTCAAAAACCCCCATTGGCCCATTCCAGAAAACGGTTTTGGATTCACTGACCGCTTTTGCAAAGTTCTCCGCAGACTCTGGCCCGATGTCTAGCCCCATGACCCCTGGACCCAGATCCGATGATTCGATCTCAGCTGTTGGAACAATCCGGAACTGAGCATCGGGGCTAAATGAATCGGCAATCACAATGTCGGTTGGCAATACAACATTGACTCCGTAATGCTGAGCCTGGTCTAGGAAGCCCTTTACGGTCTGCACCTGATCCTCTTCCAATAGGCTATTCCCAACGTTGAATCCCTGAGCCTTCAGAACGGTGAAGACCATGCCTCCACCAATCACCAGGCGGTCTACTTTAGGCAACAGGTTCTCGATAACGCCGAGCTTGTCGGAGACCTTTGAGCCACCCAGCACAACTGTGTAGGGGCGCTCTGTGTCTGTTGTTAGACGTTTTAGAACTGCCAATTCGCTCGCAATGAGATTGCCGGCATAGCTTGGAATCAGTGCCGCCAGCTCATAGACACTGGCTTGCTTCCTGTGGACAACTCCAAAGCCATCACTAACCAGAATTTCGCCCAAAGCAGCAAGCTCCCGAGCGAACTCCGCTCGCTCGCTCTCGTCTTTGGAAGCCTCTCCAGGGTTGAACCTGAGGTTCTCCAAAAGCGCTACTCCCCCGTCTTCGAGCATCTTGACAGCTGCAGTGGCTTGAACACCAACGGTGTCCGCAGCGAAGACCACGGGCTGCCCAAGGAGCTCCTCTAGTCGTTCGGCAACGGGTGCGAGTGAATACCTGGCCTCGGGAGTCCCCTCAGGTCTACCGAGATGTGAGCAAATTACGACTCGAGCCCCAGCATCAATTAGTCGCCTGATTGTTGGTAACGAAGCTCTGATTCTGCCGTCATCTTGAATAACCCCGTCTTTGAGCGGGACATTCAGATCACATCGAAGGATCACGCGCTTCGAGGAGAGCTCCCCGGCGCTGTCTAGAGTGCGAAGCATTAGAGCTTAGATGCGACCAGCTCGGTTAGTTCAACCAGGCGGTTTGAGTAACCCCACTCGTTGTCATACCAGCTTGAAAGCTTCACGGTGTTATCAATGACGCGCACTAGACCAGCATCGAAGATCGATGAGTGTGGGTCGGTGACGATATCAGAGGAAACGATTGGGTCCTCGGTGTACAGCAGCACACCTTTCATTGGGCCCTCGGCTGCTTCCTTGTAGGCAGCCTTGATTTCCTCAATCGTGACTGGCTTCTCGGAAACCAAAGTTAGGTCAGTGATAGAGCCAGTAGGAACTGGAACCCTCAATGCAAAACCATCGAGCTTGCCCTTGAGTTCTGGCATTACTAGGCCAATTGCCTTTGCGGCACCTGTAGTGGAGGGCACGATGTTAACCGCAGCTGCGCGTGCACGTCGAAGATCCGAGTGTGGGCCATCCTGCAGGTTCTGGTCAGCCGTGTAGGCGTGGACAGTTGTCATGAGACCGTTCTTAATTCCCCACTTGTCGTGGAAGACCTTCGCTAGTGGAGCCAGGCAGTTGGTGGTGCAGGAAGCGTTAGAGATGATGTGGTGCTTAGAGCTGTCGTAAAGGTGATCGTTGACGCCAATGACGAAGGTCGCGTCTTCACCAGTTGCAGGAGCCGAGATGATTATCTTTTTAGCTCCAGCCTCAATGTGCTTCTTGGCATCTGAGGCATCTGTAAAGCGGCCAGTGGACTCGATCACTATGTCGACTCCAAGATCGCCCCAGCCCAAAAGGCTTGGGTCGCGCTCCGCCAAAACCTTGATGCTCTTGCCGTTCACAACGATCGAGTCGCCATCTACTGAAACAGCTGCATCGAGACGACCGGTTACCGAGTCATACTTCAAAAGGTGTGCAAGTGACTTTGGGTCACTGAGGTCGTTTACAGCGACAATTTCTAGGGCTGAGTTCTGAGCTAGTGCAGCGCGCAGGTAATTGCGACCGATACGACCAAAACCATTAATACCAATACGGGTCAACGTAGTCTCCAGACTTGAGTGGAAGTGAATGTTTTATTGCTCCACGCGCCTTTGAGCGGACCGTGTCAGCCTAGCAGTAGTGACTTGGTTTGCACCTTCACAGTGGAGAAACGGGAAGCAACATCCGCCCAGTTGATGATATTCCAGAAGGCCTTCACGTAGTCGGCCTTCACATTCTGGTAGTCCAGGTAGAAGGCGTGCTCCCACATGTCAAGCATCAAAAGTGGCAGCGTTGCCACTGGCAGGTTGCCCTGCTGGTCGTAAAGCTGACCAATGATTAGCTGATTTCCGACCGAATCCCATGCCAGGTAAGCCCAGCCAGACCCTTGAATTCCCATGGCTGCGGCAGTGAAGTGCTTAGTGAAAGCCTCGTAGGAGCCGAAGCCATCATTGATGGCCGCTAGTAACTCACCCTCGGCCTCCCCACCGTTTGGAGAAAGGTTCTTCCAGAAAATTGAGTGGTTGATGTGGCCACCCAGGTTGAATGCCAGATCTTTTTGAAGCTTCGGGAGTGAGGCAAAGTTATCCTCTTCGCGTGCCTTTGCCATCGCCTCAAGAGCTGCATTTGCCCCGGTCACATATGCCTGGTGGTGCTTGGAGTGGTGTAGCTCCATGATTCGAGCCGAGATGTTTGGCTCAAGGCTTGCATAGTCGTAGGAAAGTTCTGGGAGTTGGTAAGTCATTGTTTGGATCTCTCTTTCTTAGTGAGTTCAGTGCTCTAAGGCTTTGATTTATTCCTCTAGCAGGTCGTTGATCGCGGATTCGGTGTCTGGAATGCCCAGCTCCCCCGCTCTTCTATCTGCAGTTGCAAGCAATCTTCGAATTCGACCAGCTACGGCATCTTTGGTCATGGGGGGATCAGCGAGACGACCAAGTTCATCCAAGGAAGCGTCCTTGTGTTTGAGTCGCAGTTCGCCAGCATATTTCAAGTGATCCGGTGCCTCTGGGCCCAAAATCTCAAGTGCTCTTTGGACTCGAGCACTTGCGGCAACCGCTGCCTGAGCACTCCTGCGGAGGTTCGCATCATCAAAATTGGCGAGGCGATTCGCGACCCCGCGAACCTCCCTTCGGTTACGCAGCTCTTCCCACTTGGTGACCTGGTCGGTGCAACCCATTTGTCTAAGAAGCTCAGTGATGCCCTCGCCATCTCGAACTACCACTCGGTATACGTTTCTGACCTCGCGGGCCTTTGCGCTAACGCCAAGTCTTCTTGCAACACCGACTAACGCCATGGCGGATTCATTGCCGGGTGCTGTCACCTCTAACGAGGTGCTTCTACCTGGATCAGTTAGCGTGCCATGAGCTAGGAAAGCTCCTCGCCAGATCGCTCTAGCTTCATCCATGGTTGAACTGACAAGGGTGGCTGGGAGGCCTCGAACCGGGCGCCCTCGATTGTCGATCAGACCAGTTTGACGAGCAAGCAGCTCTCCGTCTCGCAAGACTCTTATCTGATAACCACTCTGTTTTCTAAGGCCACTGGCCTGAACCACTGACAGCTCAGACTGAATTCCGTAGAGCTCTTGAATGGCTCTAGAAATGCGCCTTGCTAAGGCTGCTGAATCTAGCTCTACTTCAATTGCTATGCGTCCGGAAATAAGGTGCAGTCCCCCGCAAAAGCGAAGAATGGTTGCTAGTTCAGCCGCACGCTCCAGGCCGTTTTTGGTTGCTACGCGGGCCAACTCTTCTTTAATTGCAGCAGTAAGTGCCATCATCTACTCTCGTCCCAGATCACGGTGAGAAACCGAGATTTTTATGTCTTGTTCGGTGGCTAGCAGCTGCGCGATCTTATTCGCCACTGCTACCGATCGGTGCTTTCCACCTGTGCAGCCAATTGCCAGTGTTGCGAATCTCTTGTTCTCGGTTCTATATCCGGCAAGCACATGCTTCAAGGCCTGGGTATAACTGGTCACAAAATCCTGCACACCAGATTGCTCCAATACATAATTGGCAACCTCAGTATCTTGCCCAGTTTTAGCCCTTAGATCTTCTCTCCAGTGCGGATTCGGAATAAACCTTGCATCAGCAACCAGATCTGCATCAGCAGGGAGACCATATTTGAAGCCAAAACTCATGATGTTGAGTTTTAGAATCTGCGAATTCTCCGCGAAGGCTTCTGCGACCCGATTTGTTAGCTGGTGGACATTTGAATCCGAGGTGTCAAAGACGATATCGGCGCTTTCACGTATCTGCAATAGCTCCATTCGTTCTTTCGCTATGCCATCCACCAGTGTGCCCTCGCCCTGCAGCGGGTGGGGTCTGCGGACAGACTCGAATCGCTTGACTAGTGACGCGTCACTCGCCTCCAAAAAGAGAACGCGAACGTGAACCTTTTTGTCTCTCAACTCCGCGAGGTTGGCCTGCAACTCGCTGAAGAATTCGCCACCCCGAACATCTATCACAACGGCAATCTTTGGAAGTGCTGCCTTACTAAGTGCAAAGAGGTCACTGATCGGCTGGAGGAGTTGAGGTGGGAGGTTATCGATTACATACCAACCCTGGTCCTCCAGGGCGTTTCCAACTGTGGAGCGCCCCGCACCAGACATACCCGTAACCACCAGTAACTCGGGCGTCTTTGTGCTGTCCATTGCTCCCCTGTTTCGAATCAGAACAAGGTTAGTGCTTCGGCGTGTCGCGTGCAGGAATTATTTATGAATCCGACAGGAATTCGTGGATCACCTGGGCAATTTTTGGCCCAAAACCTGGCAACGATGCAATCTCATCAATACTGGCGGCCCTGATGCGCTTAAGTGACCCAAACTTTCGCAGCAGCAATCTCGCCTTGCGCTCACCCAAGCCAGGTATTTCAAGCAGCTGGGAAGCTATTCCTTTGCTTCGCTTTTCTCGCTGTGCCGCAATGGCAAAGCGGTGCGCCTCATCTCGAATGCGCTGAAGCAAAAATAATTCTTCACTGGTTCTGGGGAGAATTACCGGGTAGTCGTCGTTAGAAACAAAAACCTCTTCCAGCCTTTTAGCGAGCGTTGCGACCGTGATGTCCTCTACACCGGAATCTTTTAGGGCACGTAGGGCTGCGTTGCGCTGCGGAATTCCTCCATCTATCAGCAACAGGGCTGGTCGATAACTGAACTTTTCTGAGCTGTCATCGTCCGATAGATATTTGAGCCTTCGACGTAAGACCTCATAGATGGATTCGGTGTCGTCTGAGGTCTCTAGATTGAAGCGCCGATAATGATCCTTTTTTGGAAGGCCATCTTCAAAAACGACCATTGACCCCACGATGTTTGTTCCGGAGAGGTGGGAAATGTCAAAGCACTCGATTCGAAGCGGTGCATTCTTCATTCCTAAAGCGCGCTGAATACCACTTAGAGCATCAGCCCTAGCGCTGAAATCCGAGCTCCGCTTGAGCTTGTAGCTTTGCAGGGCGTGCTGTGCGTTCTTGTTGGCCGTCTCCAAGAGCTTTGCTTTATCCCCACGCTGTGGCATCGAGATTGCAACTGCTGAGCCCCGAAGCTTGGTGAGCCAGTCTGTGAGGGCCTTTGCCTCGGCCGGTAACTCAGGAACAAGCAGCTGTTTAGGCACCTCGTTTGGCTCCGCCTGCTTTGATGGGGTGTAGATGTCTTGAATCAGATACTCGATTAGTTCGGCATTGGTTCTATCGAGTTCCAGGTCAACAACCATTGATCGATTTCCGCGGATTCGACCACCTCTGATGACAAAAATTGAAACGGCAGCAGATAACTCGTCTCGACTAAGCCCGATGAGGTCAGCATCTGTCTGATCTGAGAACACCAGGGTGCTCTTTTCTAGAACCTTCTCCAAAGCCGCCACGTCATCCCGATAATTGGCTGCTAGTTCAAAGTTTTCCGCGGAACTGGCCTTCTGCATTCGTGAGCGAAGTTCAACCAGGTGGCTATCGTTGCCGGACCCTACAAAATCGCCCAGTCGCTTGGCTAAGGACTTATGCTCTGGCGCGGAGATGCGCTCGACGCATGGTGCAGAGCACTTGCCAATATCAGCGAGCAGACAGGGTCGGTTTTGGCGCTTAGCGCGCTGGTAGACCCCTGAGCTGCAAGAGCGAACTGGGTAAACCTTCAAAAGAGTGTCGAGCGTCTCTCGGATTGCCCAGCTCTGCGTATAGGGGCCGAAATAGCGCACCTTCTTGAGCTCTCGATTTCGAGTGATAAACGCCCTCGGAACCTCATCCCCCATTGAGATCGCCAAGTAGGGGTAGCTTTTGTCATCTCGAAATCGAACGTTAAATGGCGGGTCGAATTCTTTGATCCACTGAAACTCGAGCTGGAGGGCATCGTATTCGGTGTCAACAATCGTCCACTTCACGTCCTTTGCGCTCAGTAGCATCCGCTGGGTTCGTTCGTGAAGTTTGTTAAGTGGGCCGAAGTAACTGGTCAGTCGAGCTCTTAGATTTTTGGCCTTGCCAACATAGAGAACCCTGTTGTTTTCATCAACAAACCGGTAGACCCCGGGGTTTGTGGGTATCTCCGAGGTTTTGGGGCGAAAGCTGAGGTCATTAGCCATCGGCTGCTAAAAGCTCTTTCAAGAAAAGACCGGTGTGGCTGATTTCAACTTTTGATACCTGTTCAGGTGTGCCCTGAGCGATCACCATGCCGCCACCTGAACCACCCTCTGGACCCATGTCGATTATCCAGTCACTTGAGCGCACCACGTCTAGGTTGTGCTCAATCACGATAACGGTGTTGCCCTTGTCGACGAGCGTACCCAAAACAACTAGAAGCTTTCTAACATCTTCGAAATGCAACCCGGTAGTTGGCTCGTCGAGAACGTAGATTGTCTTTCCAGTAGAGCGACGTTGCAGCTCGGTTGCCAATTTGACGCGCTGGGCCTCGCCACCGGAGAGCGTTGTTGCAGCCTGCCCGAGTCGCACATAGCCAAGACCAACATCAACCAGGGTGTTTAGGTAGCGAGAGATCTGAGAGATTGGTGCGAAGAACTCGGCTGCCTCACTAATTGGCATGTTTAGAACGTCACCGATGGATTTGCCTTTGTATTTCACCTGAAGGGTCTCACGGTTGTAACGGGCGCCCTTGCAGTCTTCACAGATCACATAGACATCGGGTAGAAAGTTCATTTCAATTCGGATTGTGCCATCACCTGCACAGCTCTCACATCTGCCGCCCTTGACGTTGAAGGAGAATCTTCCCTGCAGATAACCTCGCACCTTGGCCTCTTGAGTCTCTGCGAAAAGCTTGCGTATGTGATCAAAGACACCGGTGTAGGTAGCGGGATTTGACCTAGGTGTCCTTCCAATTGGCGCCTGGTCGACATGCACGACCTTGTCGAGCTGCTCTAGCCCTTCAATTCTGGTGTGTTTCCCAGCAACCCCCTTGGCATTGTTTAGTTTGTTTGCCAACACCTGGTAGAGGACATCGTTCACTAATGAGGACTTTCCTGAACCGCTTACGCCGGTCACAGCGGTCATGACACCAAGAGGAAACTCAACATCCACGTTTTGAAGATTGTTCTCCCTGGCACCTACGACTTTGATCTTGCGACCCTTGTCAACCTTTCGGCGTTTTTTGGGAGTCTCTATTTTGATTTTGCCGGAGAGGTAGTCCCCGGTGATTGAATCCTTGTTCTTCAGAATGTCCTTGTAGCTTCCGGAGTGAACCACCTCGCCCCCATGGGCACCGGCACCTGGGCCAATGTCAACCAGCCAGTCGGCAGCCTTGATGGTGTCTTCATCGTGCTCCACAACGATCAGGGTGTTACCCAAATCCCGCAGTTTGATGAGTGTTTCGATGAGCCTGCGGTTGTCCCGCTGATGCAGGCCAATTGATGGCTCATCCAATACGTAGAGAACACCAGTCAGCCCGGCACCGATCTGGGTTGCGAGCCGAATTCGCTGCGCCTCGCCACCCGAGAGTGATCCGGCACTGCGCTCTAGAGAAAGATAGTCAAGGCCAACTGCGAGAAGAAAATCTAGTCTTGCTCTGATTTCTCTCAAAACCTGAGCAGCAATCTTTGCCTCGCGCTCAGAGAGCTTCAGGGAATCAAAGAAGTCATGACTGTGGCCGAGTGAGAGCTGTGCAACATCGTGAATGGACTTGCCGTGCACTTTGACTGCTAGGACCTCAGGTCGCAATCTTGCCCCCTGACAGTCAGGACAGGGAACCTCCCTTAGAAACTCGGCCCACTTTCCCCTGGCCCAATCGCTATCGGATTCCAGATAGCGCCGCTCAACATAGGGAAGCACGCCCTCAAAGCCAGATGTGTAGCGCATTTCTCGCCCGTACTTTGAACGCCAGCGAACCTGAACCTCAAAGTCGTTACCGTTGAGAATTGCGTCTTTGGTTTCCTCGGGCAGCTTTTCCCAAGGGGTGTCGAGGCTGAAATCTATGTCCTTTGCAAGACCATCAAGAAGTCTCACGAAATAGGAGTAGAGGCCCTTGCCTTGAGTGGACCACGGAAGCAGAACTCCCTCGTTGATGCTTGCTCCAGGGTCGCCCACGACCAGTTCAGAATCAACTGCCATTTTGGTTCCTAGGCCGGTGCAGGTCGGACAAGCTCCAAAAGGAGCGTTGAAGCTAAAGGTTCTTGGTTCAATTTCGGTGAGCGCGATCTGGTGCTCGTTTGGACAGCTGAGTCGCTCACTAAAGGTGCGCTGAGTCTTGTCGTCTATGAAGTCAACTATCACCCTGCCATCAGCGAGTTTCAAAGCCGTCTCGACCGAGTCGGTTAGGCGTGAGGAGATCTCATCTTTTATGACAAGGCGGTCAACCACGACAGAGATATCGTGCTTGAAGCTCTTTTTGAGTGGCTTAGCCTCTGAGAGCACAACCGTCTCACCATCAACCACTGCGCGGGCATAGCCCTGAGCTTGAAGTGAGGCGAAGAGGTCCTGAAACTCCCCCTTTTTCTGCTGCACGATGGGTGCCAACAGTTGGAACCGCGTGCCCTGGGCCAGAGTCAATAGCTGATCAACTATTGCCTGCGGGGTTTGTTTTGAAATAACCTCCCCACACTCGTGGCAGTGCGGAACGCCGATCCTTGCCCAAAGCAGCCTCAGGTAGTCGTGAATCTCAGTGATGGTGCCCACTGTGGAACGCGGGTTGCGGTTAGTTGATTTCTGATCAATTGAGACCGCGGGGCTGAGCCCTTCAATGAAGTCAACATCGGGGCGGTCAACCTGTCCTAAAAATTGTCTTGCGTAGGCGCTGAGTGACTCGACATAACGCCTCTGCCCCTCGGCAAAGATTGTGTCAAAGGCTAAGGAGGACTTGCCGGAACCGCTCAAGCCAGTAAAGACAATCATCGCGTCTCTTGGAATCTCGAGGTTGAGGTTTTTTAGGTTGTGGACCCGAGCGCCTTTAATGGCAAGCTTTGAGCCTTTGGGTTCCTGGATTATCACCGTAGAAGTTTACGCATGCCCCGCAGCATCAAATGCCCTGAGCTCCTTCTTTAATTCAGCAATTTCATCCCGGATTCTTGCTGCTAGTTCAAACTTAAGTTCACTCGCGGCCAACTTCATCTGTCCATCCAGGTCAACGATGGTGTCAAGCAATTGGTCGATGCCTTCCTTGCCGATCGCCTTGCGCCCGCGCATAGGGGTCGAACCAACTTTTCGCTTTGGTTCCTTGCGGAGCTGCTCCATGAGCTTCTCGGTGTCGACCTCCTCGCGCATGAGGGCATCCGTGATGTCGGCTATTTTTTTGCGAAGCGGTTGTGGGTCGACACCGCGCTCAAGGTTGTAGGCAACCTGCTTCTCTCTTCTGCGGTTGGTTTCCTCGATTGCGTTCGTCATTGACTTGGTCATGACATCGGCATACATGTGGACTTCGCCGTTCACGTTTCTAGCAGCTCGTCCAATGGTTTGAATTAGGGAGGTTGTTGAGCGAAGGAAGCCCTCCTTGTCAGCATCCAAGATGGACACCAGTGATACCTCAGGCAGGTCAAGGCCCTCTCGAAGCAGGTTGATTCCCACCAGAACATCAAACAAACCCTGACGCAATTCCCTAAGCAGCTCAACACGCCTCAGGGTGTCGACATCTGAGTGCAGGTATCTGACTCGCACGCCCATTTCGGTGAAGTAGTCGGTAACCTCTTCCGCGAGCCTTTTGGTCAGGGTTGTGACCAGCACGCGCTCGTCTCTTTCAACCCGCACCCGTATCTCTTCGAGTAGATCATCTATTTGCCCCGTCGAAGGCTTCACGACAATTTTTGGATCAATCAGACCGGTCGGTCTGATGATTTGCTCCACGACGCCGTCGGATTTCTCTAACTCGTATTTAGAAGGTGTCGCTGAGAGATAAACCGTCTGCCCGGTTCGCTCGAGGAACTCCTCGAAACGAAGCGGTCTGTTATCGAGCGCGGAGGGCAGTCTAAAACCGTGCTCCACAAGCGTTCTCTTGCGAGAAGAATCACCGTTATACATCGCTCCGATCTGCGGGATGGTGACATGTGATTCATCCACCACTGTCAAAAAGTCCTCAGGGAAGTAATCTAAAAGGCAGGCAGGGGGCTCACCTTGGCTGCGACCATCGATGTGACGGGAGTAATTCTCGATTCCAGAGCAAAAGCCAAGCTCACGAATCATCTCTAGGTCAAAAGTGGTGCGCATCTTGATGCGCTGCGCCTCCAGCAATTTCCCTTGACTCTCAAGCTCCTTGTAGCGAACTTCTAGCTCATTCTCGATGTTCTCAATCGCTTCTGCCATCCGCTCAACGGGGGCAACGTAGTAGGAGGCAGGGTATATCGCCACTGAGTCGCGTTCCATGAGAATTTCCCCAGTCAGCGGGTGAATTCGATATATTTTCTCGATCTCGTCCCCGAAAAATTCAATTCGAGTCGCCTCCTCGTCGTAGACCGCTATCACCTCAACGGTGTCGCCTTTGACGCGGAAATTACCTCTGGTGAATTCAATGTCATTTCGTTGATATTGGATGCTAACCAGGTCCCTTATCAACTCATCCCGATCGATTCGTTGGCCCACCTTTAGGGGCAAAGACTGCGCTAGATATTCCTTGGGAGCACCAAGGCCGTATATGCAGGAGACCGTCGCAACCACGATTACATCTCGCCTGGATAAAAGCGACATGGTTGCTGAGTATCTGAGTCGCTCTACCTCCTCATTGATGGTCGAGTCCTTCTCGATGAAGGTGTCGGTTTGTGGAACGTAGGCCTCTGGTTGGTAGTAGTCGTAGTAGCTCACAAAGTACTCGACCGCATTCTCGGGGAACATCTCTCGAAGCTCACTTGCTAACTGAGCTGCCAGAGTCTTGTTGTGAGCAATAACAAGGGTTGGGCGCTGAAGCTTTTCTACCAGCCAAGCGGTTGTAGCACTCTTACCCGTGCCGGTGGCACCGAGCAAGACAACATCTCGCTCACCGTTGTTTAGTCTCTCGGTAAGTTCCGCGATAGCTGCGGGTTGATCACCCGCAGGCTCGTAATCGCTGACTACTTTGAACGGCTTCTGGTCTTCGTTCAACGCACAGCCTCTTGGAAAACGTTATCAACACGCTTCATTAGCTCTTCCATGCTGCAATCAGATTCAATTACGAAGTCTGCGATTGCTTCTCGCTGAGAATCAGTGGCCTGAGCTGAGATTCTCGCCTGGGCCTCTTGACTGGTCATCCCCCTTGATTTCACAAGTCGATCAATACGAACACTCTCGGGGGCACTGACCGTGATTATCTTGTCAAAGGGCAGGGTGGCATTGGTCTCCACCAAAAGCGGAATCGTATAGACAACCACACCCTGAGCCTCAGCGATGCGCAGGCGGGATAGTTCTTGAATCAGCGGATGCAGAATTCCTTCAAGCTCTTTTCGACTTTGAGAATCGCCAAAGGCGCGCTCGGCCAACAATCCTCTGTCCAGCGAGCCATCGCTTCTCACCAAGTCTGCGCCGAACCGAGCTGTGACCTGCTTGAGGCCTTCGCTACCTGGTTCGACAACCTCTCTAGCGAGGACGTCGGCATCTATTTCGGTGGCCCCAAGCTCCACTAACCGCTTGGCAACGGTTGATTTACCCGATCCAATTCCGCCAGTTAGTCCTATCAGCACTACCAAAGGATAAACGAAAACGGGGCTGCCAATGGCAACCCCGTTTCGCTTTGAGTTCTACTTGTCCTCGGAGAGCTTGTCTCTCAGTGCAGCCAATGACTCATCATCGGCCAGGGTGCCCTGGTCGGTTGACTCACCCGATGAAGCGGATGGTTCCTGTGCAGGAGCTGCATCAGGCAAGGTGGCTAGGTGCTCAAAGGCAGCCTTAGCCTGAACCTTGTGAAGTTCCCAGCGAGCGTGAGCCTCGGCATATTCTGCCTCCCACTTCGCACGTGCCTCTTCATAGCCGGACTTCCATTCGGAGGTGGCTGGGTCGAAGCCCTCTGGGTAGCGGTACTGGCCACTCTCGTCGTAGTCCGCGCTCATACCGTAAAGAACAGGGTTGAAGTCTGAACCGTTAGGGTCAACTTCCTCCAATGCCTGCTTTAGTGAAAGCGAGATTCTGCGGCGCTCTAGATCGATGTCGATCAGCTTGACGAATACATCCTGGTTGACAGTCACAACCTGGTCAGCGTGCTCGACATGCTTGGAGGATAGCTCCGAGATGTGAACTAGTCCCTCGATGCCGTCAGCAACTCGAACGAATGCACCGAATGGAACGATCTTGGTGACCTTTCCAGGAATGTACTGTCCAATTGCGTGGGTGCGAGCGAATAGCTGCCATGGGTCTTCCTGAGTTGCCTTCAAGGAAAGTGAAACGCGCTCACGGTCGTTGTCAACCTCGAGAACCTCAACG
>CBFIEQ010000011.1:0-27861 GCA_965661645.1 uncultured Aquiluna sp. | reverse complement strand
CCCTGAGCCAGGAATCGATGTAGCGAACGGCAACCGAGATGTTTGAGCGGACACCCTGGGTGGAGATCTCACCGCCGGCTGATGCAATGTCAATCAGATCGTTGGCCGTAACACTAACTTCTGGACGCTGACGGTCCAACTGATTTGGTCTTCCCTTGAGAACAGCGTCAAACTCAGCACGAGCCGTTGCAATCAAGTCAGGGTGGGCGACCCAGGTGCCATCAAAGCCATCTCCTGCCTCGCGGTTCTTATCCTCTGTGACCTCAGGGTCTCTGCGGTTTGGAATGAACGCGCTCATTCCGCCAATCGCGTGAGCACCCCGGCGGTGACAGGTCTTTACCAAGAGCTCGGTATAGGCGCGCATGAATGGCAACGTCATCAGGATCTGGTCACGATCTGGCATCACAAAGCCCTTGCCACGCCCACGGTAGTTCTTGATGATCGAGAAGACATAGTCCCAGCGACCGGCGTTTAGGCCAGCGCAGTGATCCCTTAGTTCAAACAGAATCTCGTCCATCTCGAAGGCTGCGGTGATGGTTTCAATCAACACCGTTGCTCGTATCACTCCATGAGGAAGGTTTAGGTATTCCTCGGTGAAGTTGAAGATCTCATTCCACAACCTTGCCTCGAGGTGGTTCTCGAGCTTTGCGATGTAGAAATAAGGTCCCTTGCCTGAGTCGATCAACGCCTGCGCGTTGTGGAAGGCATAGAGCCCAAAGTCCACCAAGGAGCCCGACATGGGGTGCTGAGACCCTCCCTCGTGAACGTGAAGGATGTTCTTTTCAACCAGGTGCCAACCCCTTGGTCTCATAACAATGGTTGGAGTCTCGGCGGCAGTCACCTCATACTTTTTACCCTCAGGTGATGTGTAGCTCAACTGTCCTCTAATTGCATCAAACAAAGACAACTGACCACCAATAACGTTCTGCCAGGTTGGACTGGTCGCATCCTCCTGATCTGCAAGCCAGACATTGGCCCCAGAGTTCAAAGCATTGATGGTCATCTTCGGGTCGGTGGGTCCAGTGATCTCAACCCTGCGGTCTTCAAGACCTGGCCCAAACCCAGCCACTGACCAAGTGCCGTCTTCACGAATGTGCTTAGTCTCGGTTAGGAACTTCAGGTCACGACCATTGTCCAGTGCGCGCCTTCTGTCCATGCGGTCGACCAGTCGGTTGTGACGATCGGCACCGAAGCGGTGCTGGAGTTCCTCTAGAAACTCCAGCGCGCCAGGGGTGAGGATCTCGTCAAACCGCTCATTCATGGGTCCAAGTATTTTGATGCTGTCCATTTTCTAACCTCCTTGTTAGAGCCAAAAGGCCTAGTGGAACTGCTCTTCTTCGGTTGAGCCAACCAGCGCCAGGGTGGAGCTGTCGGGGTTCAACGCGGTTGAAATGGCGTCAAAGTAGCTGGTGCCCACTTCGCGCTGGTGACGAGTCGCGGTGTAGCCGCGGCTTTCTGCTGCGAATTCGGCTTCCTGCAGCTCGACATAGGCACTCATCTGGCGGTCCTTGTAGTCAAGCGCTAGCTCGAACATGCCGTAGTTCAGCGAGTGGAAGCCGGCGAGCGTGATGAACTGGAAGGCATATCCCATTGCGCTGAGTTCACGCTGGAACTTGGCAATCTGGTCATCGTCAAGGTGGCGCTTCCAGTTGAATGACGGTGAGCAGTTATAGGCAAGCTTCTGGTCCGGGAACTCCCGCTTGATGCTCTCTGCAAAGGTTCTTGCAAGCTCAATGTCGGGCTCTGCAGACTCAACCCACAAGAGGTCAGCATACGGAGCGTAGGCGTGGCCACGAGCCAGCACTGGCTCGATGCCGTTTTGGACGTTGTAGAAACCCTCCGCTGTTCTCTCACCAGTGACAAATTGTGCATCGCGCTCGTCGTGGTCTGAGGTCAAAAGCGTTGCAGC
The DNA here is from genome assembly GCA_965661645.1 of uncultured Aquiluna sp. Lineage (GTDB taxonomy): Bacteria > Actinomycetota > Actinomycetes > Actinomycetales > Microbacteriaceae > Aquiluna. The sequence goes on along the minus strand of CBFIEQ010000011.1, from coordinate 25,952 downwards.
CAGCGCATCGGTTCTCGCAATCACGATGGTTGAGGTTCCCGCAACGTCAGCTGCCATACGAGCTGCATTCAGGGTGCGCACGTGTTGACTGGTTGGAATCAGAACCTTACCGCCCATGTGGCCACACTTCTTTTCGCTGGCGAGCTGATCCTCCCAGTGCACGCCAGCAGCTCCGGCGTCAATCATCTGAAGCATTAGTTCGTATGCGTTCAGTGGTCCGCCAAATCCAGCCTCAGCGTCGGCAACAATCGGGGCCATCCAGTCTCGCGAGTCACCACCATCGGTGGACTCAATTTGACCTGCACGCATCAGCGCATTGTTGATTCTGCGCACCACGGCAGGAACAGAGTTTGCCGGGTACAAGCTTTGATCTGGATAGGTTTGTCCAGACAGGTTTGCATCTGCAGCGACCTGCCAGCCAGAAAGATAGATGGCCTTCAGGCCAGCGCGAATTTGCTGCACGGCTTGATTTCCAGTTAGCGCTCCGAGCGCTGAGATCCACTCTTGAGGGTTGTCATTTTCGAGAATCAGCTCCCAGAGCTTCTCCGCTCCTCTTTTTGCAAGAGTCTTTTCCTCGCGGACTGGGCCACGCAACTTGATGACATCCTCTGCGGTGTAGTCGCGCCTCACGTTTGCCCAGCGTGGATCATTGTCCCACTCATACTGAAGTTCAGCTGCAGTCTGATTCTGGTCTCCAGGTCGAATCATTTTTTACTCCTAATCTTTGGCGGCATCGTTGCCTTGGGATAAGAATTCCCCAGAAAAGTCATTTGCTAGTTATCAAATTGTTTGGAAAAAAGCCACTTTTTCTCTTGTGGGAAATAAGTTCGAGTGCCAATCTGGACTCATGGAACTGCATGAAATGGACAATCTGCTGATTGGAAAACGAATCAGGGCGCTCAGAAACGAGCGAGGCGTAAAGCTTGAACGTCTGGCTCAACACATGGGAAGGGCCAATTCACACCTGAGCGCAATCGAGAATGGCAAACGGGACGCAAAGATCTCAGACCTAAAGGCCATTGCAGAGTTTTTTGGGATAACCATTCAGGCGCTTGTTGAAAACAAAGCGCCAACTGGACGCGATGCGCTCGAGATTGAAATCGAAAAGATTCAGCGCGGCCCATTATTTGAGTCCTTAGGAATAAAGCCAATCGCTGTTCGCAAGACCACCTCAGATGAAGTGTTGAAAACCATGATCACCCTTCACAATGAACTCGAGCGAATGCATTCGGACCGAGCATCCACGCCCGAGGAGGCAAGGAGGGCCAACGCCGAACTGCGCGAGATCATGCGCGAGAAGAACAACTACTTCCCCGAGATCGAAAAGGTTGCCAAGCAACTCCTTGGAGCCGTTAACCACAGCTCGGGGCCACTGAGCCAAAGGCTCACCGCAGATCTTGCGCAGCACCTTGGATTCAACCTGCACTACGTTGGCGATTTGCCAAATGCCACTAGGTCGGTGACAGATCTTCGCAACATGCGGATCTACCTATCGCGTCACACTCCCCCGGGCTCAGACCCAAGAGCTGCACTACTGCAGGCGTTAGCTGCTTTCGCCCTTGGCCACAAAGAGGTCTCCAGCTATGGGGAGTTCCTCGAGCAGAGAGTTCAGATCAACTACCTAGCGGGCGCACTGATGATCCCAGAAGCGTCGGCAGTCAAGTTCCTGAAGAAAGCCAAGGATGATCGCGAGTTGGCGGTGGAGGACCTTCGAGATGCCTTTGCAGTGAACTATGAAACTGCTGCTCACAGATTCACCAACTTATCTACCGAACACCTTGGAATCCCGGTGCACTTTCTAAAGGTGCACGCATCAGGCTCGGTCGCCAAGGCCTATGAGAATGATGGGGTTTTATTTCCAAAGGATGCCCTCGGAACCATTGAAGGTCAAACGGTGTGTGCGAAATGGAGCGCTAGGCAGGTGTTTTTGGAGCAAGACCGGCTTGCCCCATATCACCAATACACCGACAAGCCCAATGGCACCTACTGGTGCACCTCAAGAATTGAACGAGGCAGCCAGGGCGATTTCTCCATCAGCCTCGGCACACCCTTTGAGACGGTTCGCTTCTTCCGGGGGCGAGAGACTAAGCGCAGGGGCCAATCGACCTGCCCAGACGACAGCTGTTGCAGAATCCCACCTCAAGATATTTCTGCCAAGTGGTCAGGCAAGGCCTATCCAAGCGCGATTGTGAACTCATCTTTGCTGGCCGCCATGCCTAAGGGCCCAGTTCCGGGTGTTGACCAAATCGAGGTCCTGCAGTTTCTTGAGACTCGAGGAGACTAAGCCGAAATCACTCCGGCACGCTTGAGTCTTGCGACGGCGGCATCCTCGATCGGTGATTCTGGGCCAATTGCAAAGCGCATGAGCCTAAGAAGGTTTGTTGTGACGGGCCTTGTGAACCAAAGCGGAAGCCCCTTCAGGCCAATCAGCTTTCGGTAGCTCTCCGGCATTGAAGCGAGCGCCGAATAAAACAGAAGTCGATAAACCGGCTTAGCCAAAGGTGGCAGCGGGGCATTTTTTATCCAGTGAATAACCGCCCTGGTCTCCTCGGTCACTGTCAACTGGGGATAAAAATCATCCAGTGTCGCCTCTAGTTCCGCCTCGCTCATTGGAGCGGAATCAAGCCCTAGCGGCCCGACAGATTTTGACCAGAGTCGAACATAATCATCTGCTCCGCCCGGGATTGGAGCTTTGGAGTAGTTCTGGTGTGCTCGTAAAAACGAATCCATAAATGCAACGTGCACCCAGAGCAATAGATCCTTGTCAGCCGCCTTGTAGGCTCTTTTCTCCCCAGCTGATGTTTGGTACTCGCCTGTTACTCGGGTGTGCATGCGATTCACTCTTGAGGCTTCATTTTGAATCGCAGTCAAAGACCCAAAGGTGGTGACCGTCAGCCAGCGGATGGTTCCGCTTAGTCTTCCCAGAGGGTCTTGTTCATACCTGGAGTGCTGAGCAACGCCGGTTAGCGATCCAGGGTGAAGTGCCTGCATTAGTAGCGCACGAACTCCGCCCACCAGAGTGGAAAAGTCTCGGTGAACAATCCAGGGAGCATCGCCAGGCAGAAAAAATCCTGGCTCATCGCCCTCTGCAACAACCGGCAACCACGGCGGAATTCCGTCCTGTGCTCCAGAGAGCAACTTTCTAAATCTGCGCGAGAGATTCTCTTGCAGTGCATTATTTTTCAATTGGTTGCCTAACCTTGTAGCAGAAAAACCTTTAGGGAGAACAATGACCGAAGCCGAACTAATCCGCGAGTTTCAAAAAAACCGCCTGCATATCATTCTCGCCCAGCTCGCACCGACCGGACTATTGGCATTCGCAGCCCTAACCACCCCTCAAATTGCGTCTGGCCCAACGAATGTGGTTCATGCTTTCGCGCTGATTCTGCTGGCGTCTGGAATCCTCGGGGCGCTAGCTGAGTACTCCGCGGCCTCTCAGGCCCAGGCAGTGATTGATGATTTGAAAAACCTGCCAGGCAACTCTGCGCTGAGAAGCCGAGTGATTTCCTTCAGGCCTTGGCTAGAGGTGGTGAAATTTGTCACACCGGCAATCTTCGTGGCGATTTTCATCTTCATTCTGCTCGGACTGTACGCCTAGTAGCTACTGCACCTAAGCGGCAGGTCCAATGCCTCGCCCATTAGGTATCTATCAACAATCCCGTCAACACAGTCATTGGATCCAAAGGCTGTGTGCCCCTCACCCTCAAAGGTGAGTAGCTTGGCTCCGCTAAGCATTTCACTCAGTGCCACAGCCTGCTCATAGGGAGTAGCAGGGTCTCCAGTTGTGCCAATAATTAGCGGCTCTGAAGATAGCGGGATGGTGAAGTCGAGCTGCTGCATCCCAATTCCAGATGGCCAGTCCTCACAAGAGTCATCCGATGTCGAGAAATATCGCCCAAGAATCTCTGAGGCCGCCTGAATCTCTTCTGATAGGTCCTCTACCTCAGGCCACAGCACCGAGTCGCTGCAACCGATTGCGTAATTGGCCTCAGTGAGATTCGACAAATACCCACCCTCAGGTCCTCGGTCGTTATAGAAATCAGCCAGCAATAAAAAGGTTGAACCGTTGCCCTCAAAAGCCTCATCGAACGCCTGGGACAAAAACTGCCAAGACTCTTGCGAATAGAGCGTCACGATGATGCCAGCTATCGCGGCCTGCAGGGCCAGCCCACGATCATCAAAGGTTGGAAGCGGGCTTGCCTCCCTGGCCACTAAGAAGTTGGCAATCTGTGCCTTGGCTGTTTCAACATCACCCTCAAATGGGCAGAATGACCTAGATAAGCAGTCGCTTAGATAAGCCTCAAGGGCTTTGTCAAAGCCCTTGATCTGACCCACCAGGCTTGAGGCTGGATCAAGGGTTGGGTCAATTGCTCCATCAAGCACCATCAGGCCAACCCGGTCTGGAAAGAGCGCGGCATAGTTCGCACCCAGCTCAGTTCCATAGCTGAAACCCAGGTAGTTGAGCCGATCCTGCCCAAGGACTTGACGAATCAAATCCATATCCCTTGCTGTTTGCTGGGTGTTGTAATAGCCGGAGGAAAATCCCTCCAGCTGGCAGCTGCTAGCAAACTCTTCGTAGATGCTGTTTGAGAATTCAATGTAATCCGGTGAGCCAAACTCAAAAGGAACGTGTTCGTAGAGAAGTCGATCTTTTGCTTCAGCCGAACTGCAAACAACCGGCGATGTTCTACCAACACCCCTTGGGTCAAACCCAATCAGCTGGAAGTTCCCTCGAAGATAAGTTGAGCCGAGGGTGTCATAGCCCTCGACTAGATAATCAAAGCCCGAAGACCCAGGGCCCCCAGGATTTACGAGCATTGGCAGCTTGCCAGCAGAGCCCTCTTTTCTTACCAACGCAACACTAATCAGTTCGCCCTGGTCGCTCAGCCAATCAAGCGGCGCCGCCACCTCAGCGCACTCAAAACCATCCTCGCAAGACTGCCAACTAATCACCTGCTCTGAGTAATCTGCACCCTGCGAAATTTGCTCTGAGGGGCTAGGCGCCGGTGTCGCACAGCCCGCCAGCAGCAGAACTGAGACCAGCGCCAACCCTCTAAGCCGCAACATCACTCCTGGAAATAAACCTCGTGCAAAGCGCCTCAAGGACCAAAAGATCTCGAACGTTCGCAGCCAAGCGCTCCCTGGACTGGCTGATGGCATCCAGAATCTCGATGGTTTGCTTTGGAGAGCCAGCATTTGCTCGATCAATCAACTCAGCTTCAAATTCCGGATTGATTAGTTCTGACCCGGCGGCCAACTGCAAAGTCATGACATCTCGAAAAAAGGATTCGGCATCGGTGAAAATGCGATCTATGCCATCTCGAAGCGCTCTGGTTCCCCGGCGCTTTTGATTCTCCTCGAGTGCCCTAAATTCTGCGCGCAGGTTGGTTGGGATCTTGTCCTCGGCGGATAACCCATAGGCCCGCATCAAGTTTTCTCGCTCAGAGCTATCGCGCTCTTCCGAGAGAGCTTGGGCATCGCGCTTTGCAACTGAGAGCAGGTGCTCCGCTGCGATCATTGCTTTGGAGAGATTAGTTATTGAAGCGATTTCCCTGAGAGTCTCTGTCCTGCGAGCTCTTGCGTCCTGGCTGGTGGCGAGCCTTCTGGCCATACCAACGTGATTCTGCGCCTGCCTGGCACTTCTAATTGCCAACTGTTGATCGACACCGTCTCTTGCCACCAAGAGTTGGGCAACCTCCTCGGCCGAGGGAAGTCTGAGAACCACGTTCCTGGTTCGAGAGCGAATCGTTGGCAGAAGGTCAGCAACACTTGGAGCACACAGCATCCAGATGGTGTTTTGCTCTGGTTCTTCAAGTGCCTTGAGCAAAACATTGCTGGTTCGCTCCGTCATTCGATCGGCATCTTCAATGATTGCGATTCGGTAATTACCAACAGAGGATGAGTTAGCCGAGCGGGACACCAATTGCCGAACCTCTTCAATGCTTATCTGAACCCGCTCAGTTGCGAGCAGGTTGATATCCGGGTGGGCATTGGCCATAGCCAGTGAGCATTGCTGACAGTTACCGCAGCCATTGTTTTCGCATTGCAAGCCGGCGGCGAACGCCCTGGCCATTAGCGAACGCCCACTACCCGCCGGCCCAGTGAAGAGCCAAGCGTGGTGAACTCCACTGTTCTTCGCTGCCAGAGCTTTGGTGAGTAGCTCTATGGCTTCTGGCTGACCTAGCAGTTCGTCCCAAACCTCTGGCATTAGCCCTCCAGAAGCTTTACTCGCTCGAGAACTTTTTCGTGGATTTGCTCAACTGCGGCCGAGGCATCAACCACCAAGAACCTTGGCTCATTCGCGCGCCGAAGGTACTCGTCCCTCGCCCGCTCAAAAAAGTCAACTCGCTCGGCTTCTAAACGATCCGGTTCGACACCGGTTTTGTTTCTTCGCTGCATTGCAATATCAGCGGGCAAATCCAAGAGGATTGTGAGATCTGGGATCAAACCACCGACAGCCCAGATAGAAATGTCTCTGACTTCATCGACATCCAACTCCCTTGCGGCCCCCTGGTAGGCGACCGAGGAATCGAAGTATCTATCCGAGAGCACGACTTTGCCCTCGGCAAGCGCCGGCCTGATTTTGGTGGCAACGTGATGGGCTCGATCCGCCGCATAAAGCAAAGCCTCGGACCTGGGAGCAACATCACCTTTTCGATGTAACAGCAGGTGACGAATCTCTTGACCCAGTTCGGTTCCTCCGGGCTCTAACGTCCTGAGAACCTCGTGTCCATTGCGGACCAAGTACTTTTCTAGCAGGTCCAGCTGCGTGGACTTCCCCACGCCATCAATACCCTCAAAGGTGATAAACACGTCAGCGCTTTTTTCTAGCCGGCTTTTTCTGGGTCTTCGGTGCCTCGCCGGGTTCAACCCCTAGCTTCTCACGCCGAATTGCCAACAGCTCATAAGCACGATCATTGGCTATCTCATCGATCGGCTCATCCTTGGGAATGGTCGCGTTGATTACACCGTCGGTCACGTAGTTACCGAACTGACCAGTCTTAGCCACCACTGGCAACCCGGATGCCGGGTCGTCGCCAAACTCCTTGAGTGGAGTGGCCGCGGTTCGTCGGCCGCCATATTTTGGCTGCTTGTAGATCTCGATTGCTTCCTCGAGTGAGAGCTCGAAGATTTGCTCTTCGCTTGAGAGTGAGCGTGAGTCATTACCGCGCTTCAGATAGGGTCCGAACTTGCCATTCTGGGCGGTGATTTCAGTCCCGCTCTCAGGATCTACGCCAACTGTTCTCGGAAGTGACAAAAGCTTGAGCGCTTCCTCGTAACTAACAGTGTCAACACTCATTGTCTTGAATAGCGACGCGGTCTTTGGCTTTGGATTTCCCTCGTCAACCAGGGTCACATATGGCCCATAACGACCGTCCTTGACGATTATGTCTAGCCCAGACTCTGGGTCTTGACCCAAAACTCTGTCACTTGCTGGTGGTGCAGCAATCAGCTCGTTTGCCTTTTCTAGAGTTAACTCGTCAGGAGTGAGCGTCTCTGGAATGTTCACGATTCGACGCTCTTGGTTCTCCATGACCTCGAGGTAGGGGCCAAACTTTCCGGTTCGAAGCGCAATTCCCTCAGCAAGCTCAAAGGTGTTGATTGCCCTGGGGTCTGATTCCCCAAGCGAATTCACAACGGCCTGCAAGCCCTCATCGCCGAAGTAGAAGCTCTTTAGCCAACCCGAGCGATCGAGCTCCCCGAGGGCTATTCGGTCGAGGTCGCTTTCCATCTTTGCAGTGAACTCGTAATCGACGAGATTGCCGAAGTTTTCTTCCAGAAAACGGGTAACCGTGAATGAGATCCACTCAGGAACTAAAGCGTTGCCGCGTTTGACGACATAACCCTTGGAAATGATGGTCGAGATGATCGCTGCGTAGGTGGATGGTCTTCCGATGCCCTGCTCTTCGAGCGCCTTCACGAGCGAGGCCTCTGTATAACGGGCAGGAGGCTGGGTGCTGTGGTTCTTTGGAACAACATCGTTCGCCTGTAACTTCTGACCGACATCTAGCTTTGGCAACTTAGCTTCTTGCTCTTTGTTCTCCGAAGTCTCGTCATACGCCGCCAAAAAGCCCTTGAACAAAACTGTTGTTCCGCTGGCCGAGAATTCCAGCTCTTCGCCAGCATGCTGAACCGCAAATTTTGCTGTGGTGGTTGAGAGCTTCGCATCAGCCATCTGCGAGGCGACTGTTCTTTTCCAAATCAGTTCATATAGCGCCAGAGAGCGACCGTGTAGCAGTGTTGACAATTCACTCGGGTGTCGGAAGCTGTCTCCAGATGGGCGAATCGCTTCGTGAGCCTCCTGCGCATTTTTAGACTTTGCACCATAGAGTCTTGGTGATTCATGAACCGAGTCATCGCCAAAAAGTGATTTGGCGGCTGAGCGAGCGGCAGTGATTGCTTGCTGCGAAAGATTCGGAGAGTCTGTTCGCATGTAGGTGATGTAACCCTCTTGGTAAAGCTGTTGAGCAGTATCCATCGCTTGCTTGGCACTCATGCCAAGTTTTCGAGATGCCTCCTGCTGCAAGGTTGATGTGGTGAAAGGTGCGTAGGGCTTTCTCGTGGTTGGTTTTGCCTCGACCGAACCAACGCTAAGAGTTGTGCCAATCAAAGACTTCGCCAGCTCGGCAGCTTCTTCTGGGGCTAAAACCCTAACTTCCTGGACCAAATTACCGTTTTCATCAAAGCTCTTGGAGCCTGCAAGTTTCGCGCCCTGAATGCTTGTGAGTTTTGCTTCAAATTCAACTGAATCCTGAGAGAGCAAGGCGGTGATTGACGAGTAATTCGCTGCCTTGAATGCAATTCGTTCGCGCTCGCGCTCTACGATCATGCGCATTGCAGGCGACTGCACTCTTCCGGCCGAAAGACCGCGGTTTATTTTGCGCCAGAGAACTGGAGAAATCTCATAGCCAACCAAGCGATCCACAACGCGTCTGGTCTCCTGGGCTTCAACGAGGTTGTCGTTTATCTTGCGAGTGTTTGCAACGGCCTCTTGAATCGCATCCTTGGTGATCTCGTTGAAGACCATTCGGTGCACTGGAATCTTCGGTTTTAGAACTTCAAGCAGGTGCCAGGCAATTGCCTCTCCCTCGCGGTCTTCATCAGTTGCGAGATAGAGCTCTTGCGCTCCCTTGAGAGCAGCCTTGAGTTCTGCAACGGTCTTGTTCTTTCCTGCTGAGATTGTGTAGAAGGGCTGGAAGTCATTTTCAACATCAATCGAAAACTTGCCAAGCGGACCCTTTTTCTTGTCCGCTGGGAGCTCCTTAGGCTCAGCCAAATCACGAATGTGGCCTACCGACGCCAAAACCTCAAAGTCACTTCCGAGGTATTTGGCAATTGTCTTCGCCTTTGCCGGCGACTCAACAATTACCAGATTCTTAGCCAAGTTCTCTCCTACTTATTACTTCCCTGAGGGCCCGCCTCAGCCCACCGCGAAACCTCGAAGATTCCAAAGTTTTGAGTGGTCTGGACAATCGCACCGAGACCGACAATACGACATGAAGTCAAAAAAGCACCATCCGCGTCGGCAATAAGCTCAGCATTTTCACATGGAAATCCTGCAATTGCACCCAGTGCCGTATCGGCGGCAGTGAGTGCCGCAGCATCAGCTCCAAGCTGAACTCTCACCTGAAATTCCGCCAGTGCGAGTGCGCTTCCAAGGGTAGTGGTCAAAACACTAATGAGGGCAATCAGAGCGAGCGCAATCGCCGAAGAGAAGCCGTTGTCTAACCTCCATAGGGAATCATGCACCGGGTTGACTCGAGATTGACCAGCCCCTGCTTTGTAACGCTCACGCACCGAAACCTCCCCTCATCCTTGGTTGCTATTTCAAAACCAGCTTCTTCCTTAGCCGGGTAGCCAATCGCAACCGATCTTGCAATTTCAAAGGTCTTAGTTTCAAGCGCTATCCGCTCAAGGCCAAGTTGAAAAAGACTCAGAGCAGCGGCCAATAGCACCAGCAGTGCCGGTAACAGCAGCATGAACTCTGCTGTTACCGCACCTTTTTCGCTATTCAAGTCCAAGGGCCCGAGCGATCATCTGAAACAAAAGCACCTTGACTTCGTCGCTTCGCAATACGAGCACCAACAGCCCAGCAAATGCCACCGCCGCCAAAGTGGCAATCGCATACTCTGCGGTGATAACCCCTTGGTCTTGTTTGATTAGTTTCATTCTTCTTTCCTTTCTTTATTGAGTAATGCCGATGATCATCGGCACGATTGTCAGTAGCAAAAATGCGGGCAGCGTCGTTGCAGCGAGCGGAATCAAAAGGCTGATTGAGAGTTTTTTGGCTTGGGTTAGTTGTTCCCCAATTAGCTTTTCGTTGATCGCGGCTACCTCGCTTCGCAATAGAGCGCTCAGTGAAGCGCCCGTGCGCTGACTAAGCGAAATAAGATCTCTGGATTCAGGGCCGAGGCCGCGAAGTTCTCGGGTCACCTGATCCAGTCCCAGCCCTGCGCTAATGCAAATGTTGAGCGCGATCAGCTCGCGCGCTTTCGTGCTCGGGCCTGAATCAAGACGTCGCAACATCCTTGAGCTGATTTTGGCGCCAGCAAAAATAAGCCCGACCGAGACAACCAGGGCAATTAAACCGACGGGAGTTAGCAATCCCTGCAGGGTGTTTAGCCCTGCCAGCTGAGAAATCAAAACGGTGCCAGCAGGAAGCCAGAGCAGCAGCTTTCTGGTGGCTTGAGGAATTGCCTGGGATTGAGCGATCTCTGACGCCGAGCGCTCTTGATGAACTAGCTGCTGCTCCAGGAGCAGAAGGGTTGGCACAAGTGGAGCACCAACCCTGATGGCCAACTGAATCAGTTCGTCTTGAACTTCATCGATGCCAAGTTCCAAAAGGGCTTGCTCAAAACCCACTCCTGAGGAGATGAGAGCAGCTAGGGCTGCGGGTCTCATGAGAGGCTCACATCCTCTATGACTAGGTGGCCCGCACTGATTCTTGGGCGACCCACTGCCTCTAGCGCTCTAACGCCTTGTTGTCTTGAGAGCTGCAGAACAAAGTCAATGCTGCTTGCAAAAAGCCGCTGGGTTAGAGCCGCGCTCATACCAGAAAGCATCCCCAGAATTAGTGCTCTCTCGGCCACCTGAGAAAGACTGGAAGCGTGCAGGGTGGCCATCGTGCCGGGGTGGCCATTGTTTATGGCCTGCAATAGAACCTGGAATTCCTTGGATCTGATTTCTCCCACCACTATGCGATCAGGTCGCATTCGAAGAGCATGAACCACCAATTCATCAAGTGTGATTGCACCAACCCCCTCTTGATTGGCTAGCCGCTCAGTTAGACAGACAGCGGGTGGTGCAAGCATTAGTTCAGGCGTTTGCTCAATTGCGATAACTCGCTCCATCGATCCTTGTAGTAAGGCCCGGAGCAAGGTGGTCTTGCCACTGGAAGTTGCACCAGAGATGAGCAATGACTTTTTCAGCGCAACCTGCTCTGATGCCCACGCCGATTGATTGGCAGTCAACATCTGAGCTTCGACCAGGTGCTGCAAAGTGATCTCGCTTTGTTGATGCTTTCTGATGCTGGCCAGCGGAATCGAACTGATGCCTTGAGCTAAAACTGCGTGAAATCTGGCACCAAACAAGGAAAAATCTGCGATTGGCTTTGCAATGTCCAACCTTGTTCCAGCGCTGAGCGCAAGATGACTGAGAGCAAGCGAGAGCGCTTGAGAAGATAAAAACGGATTCTCAATATCCTTAAGACCCAAACCAAAATCTGCCTGCGCACACTCGGTCCCGTTGATGACGAGGTCATTCAGTCCTGGCAGCGATAGCAGCCTTTTGATTTCTTGAATTTCTTGCATGCAGCCCACTCTGCAGAAAAAGTGAAATCAAAATGAGGTCAAAAACAAAACCTGTGGATAAAAGAAGGGGCGGCAGGTTTGGGGGAAACCTGCCGCCTGGTGGTGCCCGCATGGGGGGACGCGTGACACCACAACTGACCGAAGCCAGGCCTTTATTTTATTTGCAATGTCCCGCAAATGTCCCCCTTTTGGGGAAACTTTCAGAAAAACAAAAGTTTTTCTTTTTCGCCGACAGTGGAAAAAAAGTTCTGGCAGTATGGGGAACATCAACACTGGAGGACAACGATGTCTGTTGAGCATGAGATAGAAAATCTGCTACACGAACAAAGGCGCTTTGCGCCAAGCGAGGATTTTGTGGCGAGCGCCGTCGCAAGACCCGATCTATACGAAAAGGCAAAAGCCAACCGACTGGAGTTTTGGGCCGACCAGGCCAGAAAACTGCACTGGCACAAGCCGTTCACCCAAACCCTGGACTGGTCCAACGCACCCTTTGCGAAGTGGTTCCATGACGGCGAACTCAATGTCAGCTACAACTGCATTGATCGACACGTCGAAGCCGGCTGGGGAAAGCGCGTGGCGCTGTTTTTTGAGGGCGAACCGGGAGACCGCAAGGTTTACACCTACCTTGACCTTCTAAAAGAGGTCAAAAAGGCTGCGAATGTTTTGATCAAGCTTGGCATCGAGCCAGGCGATCGAGTCGCTATTTATATGCCCATGATTCCCGAGGCAATCATTGCGATGCAGGCGGTAGCCCGCGTTGGTGCGGTGCACTCGGTGGTCTTTGGTGGATTCAGCGCAGACTCCCTCGCTTCAAGAATTCAGGATGCCGGGGCAAAGCTTGTCATCACCGCAGATGGTGGTTACCGCAAGGGCAAGGCGTCGGCTCTAAAGCCAGCGGTTGATGAGGCTCTAGCCAGCGGCAACTGTGAGAGCGTTGAGCATGTTTTGGTTGTCAAGCGGTGTGGCAACGAGGTTGCCTGGGATAAGAACCGCGATCTGTGGTGGGAAGAAGAAATGGCGGTCGCGGACAGCGAGCACGTTGCCCAAGGCTTCAATGCCGAGCACCCGCTGTTCATCCTCTACACCTCTGGCACAACTGGAAAACCAAAGGGTATTTTGCACACCTCAGGTGGCTATCTGACTCAGGCCAGCTACACCCACAAGAACGTCTTTGACCTGCACGAGGGTCAGGATGTCTACTGGTGCACCGCGGACATTGGCTGGATTACTGGTCACTCTTATGTTGCGTATGGCCCACTGGCCAATGGTGCAACCCAGGTGATTTACGAGGGCACACCGGACTCCCCCGACTGGGGCAGATGGTGGGACATCGTTCAGAAGTACAGCGTGAACATTTTGTACACGGCCCCAACTGCAATTAGAAGCTTCATGAAGCTTGGAAGAAGTGTTGTGAGCCACTACGACCTGAGCTCAATTCGAGTCTTGGGGTCGGTAGGTGAGCCAATAAATCCCGAGGCCTGGATGTGGTACCGAGAGGTGATTGGCTCGAATGAGGCTCCAATCGTGGACACCTGGTGGCAGACCGAAACCGGCGCCATCATGATCTCGCCGCTGCCTGGCGTGACCGAAACCAAACCAGGTAGCGCTCAGGTGCCGCTTCCAGGAATTGAGCTCAAGATTCTGGATGACGATGGCAACCCGGTTGAACGCGGTCACGGTGGACTTTTGACGATCACCGAGCCCTGGCCTTCAATGCTCAGAGGCATCTGGGGCGACCCAGAGCGCTTCAAAGAGACCTATTGGTCGCGCTTTGATGGCATGTACTTCGCTGGTGATGGTGCCAAGTTTGACGAAGACGGAGATATCTGGCTACTTGGAAGAGTGGACGATGTCATGAACGTCTCTGGACACCGCCTATCCACCGCTGAGATTGAGTCGGCTCTCGTTGCTCACCCATATGTTGCTGAGGCAGCAGTTGTGGGTGCGAAGGATGAAACCACCGGTCAAGCTGTGGTGGCGTTTGTGATTTTGAAGCGAAGCGCTCTGGACGGCCTCGGCTCTGATGCCGACACCTCAAAGATCCTGCGCGAGCACGTCGCTAAGGAGATTGGCCCAATCGCAAAGCCAAGAACGATCTTTGTGGTTGCCGAGCTTCCAAAAACTCGCTCCGGCAAGATCATGCGCAGGCTGCTAAGAGACGTTGCAGAAGATCGTCCAATTGGAGACGTGACGACACTTGCCGACACTTCCGTGATGGACACAATCTCAGGTCGCATTTCAGCTGGAGCCAGCGACTAGCAATTGCAAATAAGGACAGCGGAGCCAGATGACCTCGCCACACTGATGCCGCTCATGCGAGCTTTCAGTGAAGAGGTCTCGGCTCCGCTTTCTTTATCCCACATCGAAACTGCACTCGGTCCATTGTTGGCAGATGAAGCCATCGGTGATGTTTGGGTGGTCGAGGATGAGGCAATTGTTGGCTACCTGGTGATCACCTGGGGTTGGGGCATTGAATCAGGCGGTAAAGAGGCACTGATTGATGAGGTCTACATTGCCCCAACTCATCGAAACCAGGGTTTGGCCACTGCACTGGTGTCCGCTTCTTTAGCTAAGGCAGCGGCCCTTGGCACCAAAGCCGTGTTTCTGGAAACCGAGGAAAACAGTCCTGAATCGAGAGTGCTCTACGAGCGACTGGGCTTCAAGGTTGAATCCTCGGTTTGGATGCGCTCGCTACTTGAAGCTAACGATTAGCTCAACCTCAACCGGAGAATCCAGTGGCAAAACTGGTACTCCAACCGCACTTCTGGCATGCACCCCGATTTCACCAAAAATCTCCATCAATAATTCACTCGCACCGTTAATCACTGCCGGTTGCTTGGTGAAATCAGGAGTCGAGGCCACGAATCCCACCACCTTGACAATGTCGGTAACGCGATCGAGGTCTCCGATAACACCCTTGATTGCAGCTAGTGCGTTCAGCGCACATCGCTGAGCTAATTCGTAGCCGCGCTCGGCCTCAAGGTTGGCGCCGAGCTTGCCGGTCTCCATTAGCTGGCCGTCAACCAAAGGTAGCTGGCCGGCAGTGAAGACCAGGTTGCCCGAAGTCTTTGCTGGAACGTAGCTTCCTGCAGGCGTTGGTGCTGCCGGAAGCTCGTAGCCAAGCTCCCTAATTTTTGTCTCGACTGACATTTATTCAGCCTCGCGCTTAAAGAAGGCGATTAATCCGCCCTGTGGCCCCTGGGTGACCTGCACCAGCTCCCAGCCCTGGGCTCCCCAGGTGTTCAGAATTTGGGTCTCTTTGTGGATAAGCAACGGGGTGGTGACATACTCCCACTTGGTCATTTCTCAGCTCCATTTCAGCTATCGACGGGTAACCTAGAGTCTATGTCTGGCCGCCCTGTAATTTCAGCGCTTGGAAACGTATTCAAATTCGGAGTCCTGAGCGCGATTGCTGGCCTACTCTCAGTGGCACTTTTGGCACCTGCGGTTGCGGTTGCGGGGGTTGTGACAACCACCGGCATCAGCATGTTTGAGGGTCTGCCCAATTACATCAGGCCAATCAATGCATCGCAATCTTCCGCGATTTATGCACTGCGCGATGGTGAGCCTGAGCAGATTGCCACTTTTTATCACGAGAACCGGGTTGAGGTTCCATTCGAGGAAATCTCGGAAAATCTTGTCAACGCCGTTGTCGCCACCGAGGACCCCCGCTTTTATGAGCACGGCGGCGTGGATGTAATTTCATTGGTTCGTGCAACTCTGACAAACCTTGCAACCTTTGGTGAAGGCCCCGGTGCTTCGACAATCACCATGCAGTATGTCCGTCAATCTTTGGTCGAGGTTGCAAACCTATCGGGTGATAGAGAGGCCATTGCGGAGGCGACAGAGGTCTCGGTTGAGCGCAAACTTAGAGAAATCAGATTGGCAATCGCTCTAGAAAAAGAGGTTTCCAAGAAGGAGATTCTCGCCGGGTACCTGAACCTTGTTTTCTTGGGTAATCAAATCAATGGTGTCGAGACTGCTTCGCAGTACTACTTCGGAATCCCATCCAGCAAGCTGAACATCCCGCAAGCCGCCTATCTTGCGGGCATGCTGAAATCTCCAAATGACTACAAGCCTGACGAGTCAGACAATCTGGATCGTGGCATGAGCCGCAGAAACTATGTCATTCAGAACATGGCAGAGCACGGCTACATCACCCAGGCCCAAGCCGATGCATATAAAGAGTCTCCAATTCAAACCAATATCACAAAGACACGACAAGGCTGTGAAGAAAATCAAACCACAGCATTTTTCTGTGATTTCACGGTCTGGACAATCCGCAACTCGCCTGAGTTTGGTGTCACTTCTGAAGATCGTGAGCTACTCCTAAAGCGCGGTGGCCTAGAAATTTTTACCACCTTAGACCTAGATGTTCAGCAAGCTGCTTGGGATTCAGTGATGGAGCGACTACCCGCCGATAACGAGTGGGGTTTTGGAACCAGTGCAGTATCTGTTGAGGTTGGCACCGGCCGCATCATTGGAATGGCGCAAAACAGGCTGTTTGACCAGTCAGATGCCCCTGACCTCGGGCGAACAAGCGTCAATTATTCGACTGATCGGGACTTCGGTGGCTCGTCTGGCTTCCAACCAGGGTCGACGTACAAGATCTTCACGCTGGCCGAGTGGCTCAAGAATGGCTACACGCTAGGTGACCACGTCGATGGCCGCATCTTCACCGGTGAAGATGTTGACCTCGATGGAGAGCCCGACGAAGTCAAGATCTGGGATGTTGCCGAGGAGTTCACCGCCAGCTGTGGTGGCGTTGTTGGCCTCTGGGAGGTAAACAACTCCGGAGACAAAACCATCGATGACATCTCTGTTCAGCAAGCAGTGGTTACTTCTCAAAACACAGCGTTCGCGGCCATGGCATCCAAGTTAGATCTTTGCGCCATTCGTGACACAGCCAGTGCGTTCGGTGTTCACCGTGCGGACGGTGGAGAGCTACTTTACGTGCCAGCCTCCATCCTTGGAACCAACGAGGTTTCCCCGCTGACCATGGCTTCTGCGTATGCAGCTGTTGCAAACGATGGTATCTACTGCTCACCAGTTGCAATCGACAGAGTGTTCCAGCGAATCTCGGGTGAGGATCTCACCGTCCCACAAAGTCTGTGCTCACAATCGGTAAACCCAGAAATCGCTGCAGCTATGAGTCACTCTCTCCGCGAGGTTATGAGAAGTGGAACAGGTGTTGCAGCTAACACAAATGATGGCACTCAGCTTGCCGGTAAGACAGGAACCACGGACGACCGCATTCACACCTGGATGGCTGGGTATTCAACCGAGGTTGCAACAGCAGTTTGGGTTGGAAACGTGGTGGGTCTGACACCTCAAACAGGCAAACGAGTTAACGACCTGGCTGTTTCTAGCGTTCGCCATGCAGTCTGGCGTGATGTGATGCTGGTGGCAAACCAAAAGTACGAGAATGGTGAATTCACTCCTGCGAACCCTCGCTATGTTCAGCCCACAATCCTGAGGGTCCCAAATGTCCAGGGCTTTGACTTGGAGACTGCCGAGGTCCAGTTGTTGGCTAATGAGCTAAACGTTCAAATTGTTGAAGAGGAAGTCAGCTCAACTGAACCAGTTGGATCCGTCGCCTACACGATGCCAGAGTTTGGAAGTTCGGTACCTCGCGGTTCGATTATCCAGGTCTACATCTCAGGCGGTGGACAGCAATTTGTCCCTGAAATCACCGGTTTCACTTTGGCCGATGGTTTCTCGACTCTTGAGGCCATAGGCCTAATCCCAACCCTCCCACAGCCAAGTCAGACTCAGTATCTGAACAAATGTGATCCATTCTTGAGTGCCGATGCTGTCCACTCGACTATCCCTGCTGCTGGAGAGCCGGTTATCGATGCGAGCGCGATAATTGTGATTCCAAACCGATGTGGCTAGCGACAAATTCTGGGCCTTTTGAGCTAATTTCGCTCAGGGTCCAAAACGAATCACTAGCCGGACTGAAGCTGCTGCACATCTCAGACCTTCACTTTGCCCCCGGGCAGTTTGCCAAGGCACGCTTTATAGAAGAGCTCGCAACCCTCAAACCTGATTTGGTAATCAACACTGGTGACAACCTTGGACACAAAGAGGCAGTTTCCCCTGCCCTAAATGCGCTTAGCCCTCTGTTTGACCTTCCTGGTGTCTTCGTAAACGGCTCCAATGACTACCGTGCACCAAGACCGAAGAATCCAGTCTCTTACTTGCTATCCCCATCAAAGGTCACTGCCGAAAGAGATATTGACACCGCTCGATTCACCGCAGAGCTTGAGGGTAATGGGTGGCTGAACCTCAACAATCAATCGGGAAAGTTAGAACTATCGGGCAGGAGAATTGGATTTCTTGGCCTTGATGATCCGCACGAGAACCTAGACAAGCTTGATTCCCTTGGAAAACAGCGAGATTCGCTCGGTGAGGTTGATTTCCTGATTGGCGTTGCACATGCTCCTTACAGACGAGTAATTGACGCATTTTTAGCCCAGGGTGCTCAGCTGATGTTTGCTGGCCACACGCATGGCGGACAGATTTGCCTCCCCGGCAAAAAAGCGATTGTCACCAACTCTGATCTCGAACCCGAGTATGCAAGTGGACTGTCGGCTTGGGGGTCTGAGAAGAACATGCTTCTTCACGTCTCACAGGGCATGGGGCACTCAATCTATGCACCTCTGCGGCTTTTCTGCCCACCGGCAGCAAGCTTGATTGAGTTTGTTTAGGCGAGCTCCTCAGCCACCAACTCAGCGATTTCGTAGGTGTTGAGGGCTGCACCCTTTTTGAGGTTGTCACCAACTACGAACAGGTCAATCGTGTTTTCGAAGTCTTCAGCTTGGCGAATTCTTCCAACAAAGGTTGGGTCTTGACCTGCAACCTGTTGCGGGGTTGGGTAGACGTTGTTAGCTGGATCATCCAAAACCACTATTGATGGTTGCTCTTCAAGTTCTCTTCTGACCTGCAGGTCAGTGATTTTCTCTTTGAATGTGGCGTGAACGGCGAGTGAGTGAGATACCTGCACTGGCACCCGAACACAGGTTGCCGCAACCTTGAGATCTTTGATTCCTAGAATCTTGCGAGATTCGTTTCTAACCTTGAGTTCCTCAGAGGTGTGGCCACCCTCCTTGAATCCACCCGCAGCTGGGATCACATTGAGAGCTATTGGGTGAGCCCAGGGGCTGTCCGCTAGGGCGTTTGCAGCCTCGAGGTGCTTGCGAACTCCATTGGTTGTCAGCCCAGCCTCGGGGTTCTCAGCTAGAACTTTGGTTTCTTTGGAAAGCTGATCAATGCCGACTGCACCTGCACCTGAGACAGCCTGGTAGCTAGAGACAACCAACTCGGTCAGCGTCCACTTGCGGTGAAGAGCACCGAGGGCCGCCATCATGGTCAAAGTAGTGCAGTTTGGGTTTGCAATTATGCCCAATGGCCTTGATCGAGCCATCTCTGGATTCACCTCTGGAACCACCAGCGGAACCTCTGGGTTCATGCGGAAAGCTGCTGAATTGTCGATTGCAACAACACCCTTGCTGGCCGCAATTGGGGCCCAAATCTCTGACACCTCGTCTGGGACATCGAACATTGCGATGTCAATGCCATCAAATGCCTCTTCAGACAGGGCAACAACCGTGTGGGGCTTGCCGTGGACCATGATCTCTTTGCCAGCGCTTCTTGCTGAGGCAATGAGGCGAATCTCACCCCAAATGTTCTCGCGGGAGTTGATGATGTCAATCATCACGGTGCCTACTGCACCGGTCGCACCAACTAGAGCGAGATTTAGGCCTGTCATCTAATTACCTTCCAGTTCCTGCGTAAACAACTGCGGTGTCGGCAGCGTCAAGTTCAAATGCGGTGTGAACAATGCGGGTTGCTTCTTTTAGCTGATCCGCTCTAGTGACAACAGAGATGCGAATCTCAGATGTTGAGATCATCTCAATGTTGATACCGGCTTTTGCCAAGGCCCCGAATAGCTTTGCCGAGACACCTGACGATGATTTCATACCGGCGCCAACGATTGATAGCTTGCCGATTTCATCGTCGTAGCTAATCGATTGAAAACCAATTTCCCCCTGCTTGTCCTTGAGCGCTTCGACAACCTTGTGGCGATCGGAGTGAGGCAAAGTAAAGGAAATATCCGAGAGGTGGTTCTCATCGGTGGAAACGTTTTGGACGATCATGTCAATGTTTGCGCCGGCCTCGGAGACTGCCGAAAACACCTCCGCGGCTTTTCCAGGCCTGTCAGGAAGACCGACCACGGTGATCTTTGCCTGAGTGTCATCGGTTGCGACACCAGAAACGATTGGCTCTTCCACATTGTCTCCTTCGATTGCGGTGTAAACAAGGGTGCCTGCATCAGCACTAAAAGTCGAACGCACCCGCAATGGAACCTGGTGCCTTCTGGCAAATTCAACTGCTCGGATGTAGAGAATCTTTGCTCCCGAGCTAGATAGTTCTAGCATCGAGTCAATATCGATTTGGGCTAGTTTGTGTGCCCTTGGGACGATTCTCGGGTCAGCCGTGTAGACACCGTCAACATCGGAGTAAATCTCGCAAATGTCAGCTTTCAGAGCTGCTGCTAGCGCAACTGCAGTGGTGTCCGAACCACCACGACCCAAGGTCGTGGTGTCACCGTTTTCAAAGCTAAATCCCTGGAAACCCGCAACAATCGCGACCTCACCGGACTCAAGAGATTTCTTGATTCGCTCAGGCTCTAGCTTCCAGATTCTCGCCGAGCCATGAGAGGAGTCGGTTGATATACCCGCTTGGTAGCCGGTGAAGGACTTTGCCTTGCCACCCTGCTCGATGATTGCCATTGCCAACAAAGACATCGAGATCCGCTCGCCAGCGGTGAGCAAGACATCCATCTCACGGCCAGTTGGATTTGATGACACCGAGTCCGCTAGGTCGATCAGTTCATCGGTGGTGTCGCCCATAGCAGAAACAACAACGCAAACTTTGTTTCCCTCGAGCTGGGCTTGAATCACGCGCGCAGCAACGTGCTTGATCTTCTCTGCATCTGCTACCGAAGACCCGCCGAACTTCTGCACGATAAGTGCCAACGCCATACTCCTAATTAGGGGGGATTGGATGCCGCCTTCGGCATTCAAAGAATTCTAGTTGACTCGGCGCCTGCCCTCAAAAGCCCGGCCCAAAGTCATGTCATCGGCATATTCCAAATCGCCACCGACTGGAAGGCCCGATGCCAGCTTAGAAACGGTGATCTCCATCGAACCCAACAGCCTCGAGAGGTAGGTTGCGGTTGCCTCACCCTCCAAATTTGGGTTTGTGGCAATGATGACTTCTTTGATCTCTGGATTTGCAAGCCGCTTCATCAAATCCTTGATTCGCAGCTGATCTGGCCCAATTCCGGCAATCGGAGAGATCGCTCCACCCAGTACGTGATAGAGACCTCGGAACTCTCGAGTTCGCTCGATTGCGTTGATGTCCTTTGAATCTTCAACCACACACAGCGAGCTTTGCTCACGCTTCGGATCCGAGCAGATACCGCACTTTTCGGCCTCCGAAACATTGCCACAGACCTCGCAAAACCGAACTTTAGCCTTGGCCTCTTGGATAACGTTTGCCAGATTTAGGGCAACATCCGAATCAGATTCAATCAGGTGAAAGGCAATGCGCTGAGCGCTCTTTGGTCCGACTCCTGGCAATCTGCCAAGCTCATCAATCAGATCCTGAACTATGCCGTCATACATCAGTCGTCGCCCTTAATCGGCTCAGCACCCAATACTTCGCGCAGCATAAACTCGCCGGCTCTCTCAGGTTCAGCAGGAGAATTGGCAGCGGGCTCTTTATTCTCAGTTTCAATTTGTGGCTCTTCAAACTCTTCTTCTGAGGTGAATTCTTCTGGTTCGGTCGGTTCAACGATTGGTGCCGTGATCTTCACCTCTGGTGCCTCGGCAATCTTGGCGCGATATTTCACAGTCACACCAAACATCTCGCGAATCACGGTGCGCAGAACCTCTGAAGCTCCGTTTGAGTTCTTGAATGCATCAACATCTTTTTGGCTCTGGAACAAAAGAGTCAGGACATCGTCCTGGTAGTCAAGGACCTTTGTGGTGAAGGCGACCGCCCATGCCGATCTTGACTTCTTTGAGAGCACATCCAGAATGCCCTGCCAATTTGATTTGAAGGAGGCGGTGGTGGGTTCAATTGCAGGCTTTTGTGGAGGCAAATCAATCGCCTCGGTGTTTTCTGCAGCTGGCTTCGGCGCCGATGTTGCTGGCTCAGCAGCTGGAGTCTTATCGGCCACCAAAGCTGGCTCACTGCTAATGGGGGCTTTTACCGCAGGCTTAGCTGGCGTCTTTATCTCTGCTGCTGGCTCGGATCTGGCTGCGACAACATTGACCTGGGTCGCAGGTGCAAGCACCCTCGCGCAGAGAAGTTCGAGCTGCAGCCTAGGGTTGGAAGCTGCACTTGTTTGCGAAAGCGCCTTTGAGGTTGCCTCGGCAGTGAGCGTAAGCTGACCTAACCCAAATCTGCTTGCTTGAATCGAGAGCAGATCAAATTGCTCAGGTCCCATGCCACGCAGGATGGCCTTGGCATCGTTTCCCAGGCTCGCAATTAGCATCAAGTCTCTAACGCGCTCTAGAAGATCTTCCAAGAACCTTCTGGCATCCTGGCCAGATTGAATCACCTTGTCTACTGCCTGGAAAGCTTTGGCCGCATCCAGCTCAGCAAAGGCCTCAATAACCTCGTTCATGAGTTCGTCGTGAGTGAAACCCAAGAGGTTGGTGGCTCTGACGTAGTCAATTTCTTTGCCTTCGGTGCCGGCAATGAGCTGATCCAAAAGCGAAAGTGCGTCTCTAACAGAACCTCCAGATGCTCTCACCACCATTGGCATCACACCCTCTTGAGCGCTGTAGCCCTCTGATTCCAGAACCTGAGTGAGGTATTCCAATAGTTCACCTGGGGGTACCAATCGGAATGGGTAGTGGTGGGTTCTGGAACGAATGGTTCCAATCACTTTTTCAGGTTCGGTGGTGGCAAAGATGAACTTCACGTGAGCAGGTGGCTCTTCAACAATCTTGAGAAGTGCATTAAAGCCTTGAGGTGTGACCATGTGAGCCTCATCGAGGATGAAAATCTTGTAGCGGTCTCTAGCTGGAGCAAAGATCGCTCGTTCTCGAAGGTCTCTGGCATCATCGACTCCGTTGTGGCTAGCGGCATCAATCTCGACAACATCCAGTGAACCTGAACCACCGCGAGCTAGCTCGATACAACTCGGGCACTTTCCGCAAGGCGTTGGAGTGGGACCCTCGGCGCAGTTCAAGCAGCGTGCCAAGATTCTGGCGCTAGTGGTCTTGCCACAACCCCTGGGTCCGGAGAACAAATATGCGTGATTCACACGGTCCGCATTGAGTGCGGAAATTAGCGGATCGGTGACCTGAGTTTGACCAATAAGCTCGGCAAAAGATTCCGGGCGATATCTGCGATAAAGGGCTGTGGTCACCCCGCTAGCTTAACGAGAAAACGGACAGCTATAACCAGTCTCAGCCTGTTGGTAAAAAAGCGACCCCTCGCGCACCCGTCAGAGCTCAGTTACCCTTGCTATCTCTCGATCCTGGGGGGTTTAGCCAAGGTGACGCCACGCGAGGAGTCGAGAGAAGTCTATTCCCGGACCCTGGTGAAAAGGAAGCTAGGTGAAAACCCGAGAGCGAATTGCAAAATGCTCGCCGATTCCTGACTAGTGTCCATGGAGCCCAAGGGCAGATGCAAGATTCAGGATCTTCCCGGCACGTTTCAATCGAGGGGGGTCCGAGCCGTCCCTTACGACAGAACCCGAAGCCTCAAAATCGGTCATAAATTCTTGAGCCCAGACAATGTCTGAGGTTGCGGGACAAATGGTGTCGTTGATAACGACTGTTTGCCGTTCGTCGAGGCACAGTTTTCCAGTTAGCCCAAGGGAAACGGCGACAGATGCTTGCTGCCGAAGCTGACCGTGATTCGGTCCAACGGTTGGCCCGTCGATTGGACCAGGTAGATTGCCGATTCGGCTAGCAACAACTAGACGCGATCGTGGGTAACTCATTGCTAGATCATCGGTGCTGGCACCGGTGTCGTGTCGATAATCTCCAGATCCGAAAGCCAAGCGAAAGGCACCCTTTGCCCGAGCTATCTCAACGGCGTTCTCAACGCCCAACGCAGATTCGACCAAAGGAATGATAGGCAAGTGAGACCCAAGAAGTTTGTAGGTCTGCTCAACACTTTGAGCGTCCTCGGTTTTCGCAAGCATGACACCCAGTAAACCCGGTGACTTACTTAGGTGAATTAGGTCATCGCGCCAGAAGCTCGTGTTCGCATCATTCACACGCACCCATGCCGAGCCATTCTCAAGCCAATTCGCGACCACCTCCCGAGCGTGATCTTTCTTTGATGGATCGATAGCGTCCTCGATATCGATTACCACCTGGTCGGCCCTGGACTCCCCGATTGCCGAGAGCTGTTCCTCGCTTAGGGCATTCACCAGCATCCAAGATCGAGAGATTTCTGCAGCTATTTGTGGCCGACCAGTCATCATTTCGGCCCACCCTCAGTCTGACAAATAGTCAACCTTTGCAAAATCGTTACCAAAGAATTCGCCTCTCACGGAAAGTTTCTCAGTAGGTTATGAGTTGTCCGTTTAGCGGACACTTGTCCGATTATAGTGATTCAACGAAGAATTCAAGGAGAAAAATGCTGGGCCTAAAGAACTCAAAAGCAAAGGGGGCGGTAGCACTCCTAGCTGCATCCGCGCTCATTTTGACCGGCTGTGCAGCCGGATCGACCACCACCGCAACAACCACCACGGCCTCAACAGGTGAAACCTCAACCGAGACCGCGACCGAGAAACTGGTCATTGGTTTCTCAGAGCCACTAGCAGGCCAGGCTTGGCGCGAGACTGGACTTGCTGCACTGTCCGCCATCGCCAACCGACCTGAATACAAGGACCTAATCGAGCTCAAGATTGTCCGCACCAATGACAACGATGTTGCTCAGCAGAACGCAGCAATGTTGAACCTGATCGCAGAGGGCGTGGACGGCATCTTGTTTGACCCAGCCTCATCTTCGGGCGTTGATGCTGCACTAGCAGAGGCAAAGCGACGTGGAATCCCAGTGATTGCCGCCGGTGGCCTATATGACAATGAAGATGTCTACGTGGTCTCCCCCGACTACAACTCAGCCGGTGCGATTGGCATCGAGTGGTTGCTCGCCAACCTTGGAGACAACAAGGACATTGCCTTCCTAGAGGGTCTGCCTGGTGTTCCACTGAATGACGGCGCGGTTCCATTCCTAGTGGCCTCTCTAGAAGAGGGCGGAGCTTCAATTGCCGCTCAGGGCACCAACGGCTGGAATGAAGCCACTGCGCAGGAAAACATGGCTGCGATCCTACGATCCAACCCGGATGTTGGTGGAGTGTTCTCATTCCTGACCGGTGGTCAGGGAGTACCTGAAGCATTCGCGGCCGCTGGCTTGGACTTCGTGCCAGTAGTTGGTGGATCTGGTTACAACGGAGAGGCTTGCACCTTGGTGAAGTACCGCGACCAGGGCCTAACCGGAATGATGGCGTTTGCGCAACCTGCTATTTATGCCAAGGCGTTCACCGAAATGGTTCGCCTACTAAATGGTGAGACTTTGGAGAAGCAGCAGTTCTTCCCAATTGAGCAGGTCACCCACGAAAACGCTGACCAGTTCTGTCTGCCAGACCGTGCTGACAACTTCCAGCTCGGCTACGACTTCCCAGGCTTGAACATCACTGCCGAAGAAATCGAAATCTACTACCAGAAGTAGTAATACAAAGTGACAACAAACCCAACGGGCTCAGTAGCCGCAACCAAGGTTGCGGCTACTGAGCCAATTGTTCAAATCAAAGACCTCCGCAAAAACTACGGAGGTGTTATCGCCGTTTCGTCAGCGACCCTAGAGATCTACCCCGGAGAAGTGATTGCACTCTCTGGGGAAAATGGTGCTGGAAAATCGACGGTTGGCAAGATTCTTGCAGGCAGTGTTGAGCCATCATCCGGAGAGATTCTGCTTGCAGGTCAGCCCTACCAAGCAAAGAGCGTGCTGGATGCAAGAAAACAAGGCATCGCAATTGCGTTTCAAGAGCTCTCGCTTGTTCCGGGGTGGACGGTTGCCGAAAACCTGGTCCTGTCGGACATGCCC
>CBFIEQ010000010.1:0-28089 GCA_965661645.1 uncultured Aquiluna sp. | reverse complement strand
GCCTGGCGATTCACAATGGGACCCACCACTTGTCCAGTTAGCTTGCCATCAGCAACACCAAGCGTGTTGGCGGCGACAAAGTCCAGCTTCAAGGCCGATCTAATCGGATCCAGCAGTTGGATAAAGCCGCCGCTGACAGCAGCTGCCTTGCCACCTCTTTTGTGAATCTCATCGACTAGCTCGTCAGCACCTTTTGTGAGGGTGAGCTCCGATGACACAGACTTCAATATTGAGTCTGGGAGCCCCTGGAGGGTTGCAACGCGCTCAATCAGCGATTGATTGAAGTCAATTTCACCGCGCATCGCTCGGTCTGTGATTTCTTTTACCAGCTCAGCGCTCTTGGAATGAGCAGCTAATAACTCGATTGCCTCTTGTTCGATGAGAGTTGAGTCAACATCAAACACAACTAAAAACTTTGTCACGGTGTAACCAGCAACCCCTTGGTGATAACCGTTAGGCCACTGTCGGTGACTGTGAACCCTCGCTCTAAATCGCGTTCGCGACTCACGCCAACGCTCGCGCCATCGGTGACAACAACATCCTTGTCCAAAATGGCCTTGCGGATTGTGCAGTCGCGTCCGATTTGAACTCCGTCTAACAGCACAGAATCCGTCACCAGCGAGCGGGAGTTCACTCGAACATTGGGGGAGAGCACGCTACGCTCAACCACAGCACCATTCACGACCACGCCTAGAGAAACAATCGAATCATTGGTCCTACCCTGATTGCCCTCGGAGTCATGGATGAACTTGGCTGGTGGCATGTTTATCTGCTGATTGAAGATCGGCCACTCAGCGTTGTAGAGATTGAAGATTGGCATCGTGGAAATCAGATCCATGTTGGCGTCGTAATAGGAATCCAGGGTTCCAACATCACGCCAATAGGACTTATCCCTTGGAGTGGCTCCGGGGATTTCATTGAAGGTGAAGTCGTAGGCTCCAGCCAGATTTTGATTCACGAAGTAGGGGATGATGTCGCCACCCATGTCGTGGGTGGAGTTCTCATTTTCGGCATCGCGCTCAATCGCCTCAATCAGCGCTTGGGCATTGAAAATGTAGTTACCCATTGAAACCAGGGCCTGGGTTGGGTCCCCGGGGACAGCCGCTGGGTCTTTTGGTTTCTCCCTGAAGGAGGCAATCTTGGTTGGATTGTCCGCATCGACTTCAATTACACCAAACTGGTTGCAGATCTCGATGGGCTGACGGATAGCCGCCACGGTCGCTTCCATGCCAGATTCAATGTGGGATTGCAGCATCTGGTCAAAATCCATGCGGTAAACGTGATCAGCACCAACCACAACCACGTAGTCCGGGCGTTCGTCACTAAGTGCGTTCATGGACTGCAGGATGGCATCTGCGCTACCGGTGAACCACCGTTTACCGAGTCTTTGCTGAGCTGGAATCGATGTGACATAGCCTCCCAATAGAGGAGACATTCTCCATGTTTGAGAGATATGCCGATCAAGGCTGTGTGACTTGTACTGAGTAAGAACGACGATTCTGCGCAATCCTGAATTAATTAGGTTGGAAAGAGCGAAGTCGACCAGTCGGTAAGAGCCGGCAAATGGGACCGCCGGCTTGGCTCGGTCTGCGGTGAGCGGCATTAGTCGTTTTCCCTCGCCACCGGCGAGTACCATTCCAAAAACACGGGTACCCATAACCAAATGTTAGTGCGCTTGCGACAGGTGGGGATAGCATTTGGATATGCGTGTGGATTTTGTTACAAAAGAGTACCCGCCCAACATCTACGGTGGAGCTGGGGTTCATATCACCGAGCTGGTGAAAGTTTTGCGGTCTCAAATCGACACTCGAGTACACGCATTTGGTGAGCCAATTAGCGAAGCTGGCACATTTGGCTACCAAACACCCGCAAATTTTTCATCTGAGAATCCAGCGCTACAGACGCTTGCAACCGATCTTGAGATTGTCCCAAAGATCGAAGGGGCGAACCTAGTTCACTCCCACACCTGGTACGCAAACTTTGCCGGCCACATGGCCTCATTGCTACATGAGATTCCACACGTAATCACCGCTCATTCACTTGAGCCGCTGCGACCTTGGAAGAAAGAGCAACTTGGTGGTGGTTACCTGGTCTCTTCATTTGTTGAAAAGGCTGCTTATGAGCAGGCGGCGAGAGTAATTGCCGTTTCAAATGGAATGCGAAACGACATTCTGTCCTCTTATCCCAGCCTTGATGAGGCAAAGGTTGAGGTCGTCTATAACGGAATCGATTCTCAAAAGTGGAAACCCACCGAGAATCAAGAGGTACTCGATCGCTACCAAATCGACCCTTCTCGCCGGACAGCAATGTTTGTTGGTCGAATCACCCGCCAAAAGGGTCTGAGCTACTTTCTAAAGGCAGCCAAAGAACTACCAGATGATGTTCAACTGATTTTGGCAGCTGGCGCTCCCGACACCCCCGAAATCAAGGCCGAAGTCGAAGGTCTTGTGTCCGAGCTCCAGACAACTAGGAATGGCGTTACCTGGATTCCAGAGCACCTACCCGTCACAGAGCTTGCGGCCTTGCTGACCCAAACAGATTTGTTTGTTTGCCCCTCAATTTACGAACCCCTTGGCATCGTGAATCTAGAGGCTATGGCTTGTGGTGCTGCAGTGATTGGCACCGCAACCGGAGGCATCCCTGAGGTGGTTGTTGAGGGTGAGACAGGTTGGCTAGTCGAGATCGACCAAGTCAAAGATGGCACTGGAACCCCCAAAGATCCTGCGGCGTTTGTCGCAGACTGGTCCGAGACAATGAACAAAGCATTGGATTCCGGACTCACTGAAAAGTTCGGCAAGGCGGGCCGGGAGCGGGCGGTGAGTGAATTCAGTTGGGAATCCATTGCGACTCGCACGCTTGAGGTCTATCAAAGAGCTTTGGAAAGCTAGGCTTTAGGGCAATGTCAGCGGTAATTGATCTTCAGAACATCTCGGTCGTCCGAGGTGGAAAACCAATCCTTGCTTCCCTGAGTTTTGCTGCGAACCCGAATGAGCGCTGGGTCATTCTTGGGGCCAACGGCGCAGGTAAGACCACGCTGCTTCGGGTGTGCGCAGCTCAAATACAACCCTCCAGCGGTGTTGCGCGGCTATTGGGACAGCAGCTCGGTGAGACAAACGTTTTCGAACTCAGGACAAGAATTGGATTTGCCTCGAGTGCTCTTGCTGCACACATCCCGAACAGCGAGAGCGTTCTCAATGCGGTAATGACTGCTAGCTACGGAGTCACCGGACGCTGGAACGAAAACTACGACGCCATCGACGAACGCAGGGCGCGTCGAGTTCTTCGAGAGTGGCAGCTTGCAGATTTTGAAGAGCGTTCATTTGGAACGTTGAGTGATGGAGAGCGTAAGCGGGTTCAAATTGCACGTTCGATCATGACCGATCCAGAACTGTTGCTTCTAGACGAACCAGTTGCAAGTTTGGACATCGGAGCTCGGGAGCTGACCATTGGCCTTTTGGCCGGATATGCCCAAAGTGAATATGCGCCAGCGATGGCTTTGGTGACTCACCACCTAGAGGAGATTCCTGCCGGTTTCACCCATGCCTTGATTCTAAAAAACGGCGAAGTAATGGCACGCGGCGAGATTGGCGCGACCATTACCTCTGAGGCAATCAGCGAAGCCTTTAGCTACCCGCTGAAGGTCAGCCATCAAGCTGGCAGGTTCTCCGCAGTTGCAAACCTAGACTGAGAGCCAAATCTCTGCTAGGCTTTCGCGCTGTTGCCCTAGAGCAAACAAAGATTTCACAAAGGAAAAACTATGAAGGCCGACATTCACCCAGAGTATGCACCAATCGTGTTCCGCGACTTGGCATCAGGGGTCTCATTCCTAACCCGCGCGACCATCACCTCGGACAAGACCATTGAGTGGGAAGATGGAAATACCTACCCGGTCTACGACGTCGAAATCAGCTCCGCAAGCCACCCGTTCTACACCGGCAAGCAGCGCATTATGGACTCTGCCGGTCGCGTTGAGCGCTTCAACGAGCGCTTCAAGAACTTCAAATAAGTTTTATTGGCCAACCCAATTCCGCCCGGTATTCCGGGCGGTTTTGTTTTCTAAGGTATTGCGCAAAACTCTCGGATTGCTCATCACTCCAAACGCTTTGTTGAGTGTGTAATTCCATTGCGTCTACTGCCAATTCTTTATATTTACGCGCGAGGGCTTGAGCTATTCGCCCCGCTGCTACCGCATCGGCTGTGGAATTGTGAGCATCATCCAACTTGATTCCATAGTGCTCACTCATAAATCCTAGGTTTCGCTTGCCCTTGCGATAACGATCCAGCTGCTTGTCGATCACCAGCGGGTCAATAACGGGCTTTGGGTCCAGTGCCTCGAGCGAGTAGCGCTCGGCCTCTGCCTTCAAGATTGAAAAGTCATATGGCGCATTGAAAGCAACCAAGGGCATTTTTTGGCCATGCTGCGTCAGGGTCGCAATGATTTCCACAATGGCAGTGTGTGGATCCGCTCCATCACGACGGGCTTGCTCGGTGGTTACGCCATGGACCTCTGAAGCAACCTGTGGGATCTCGATCCCGGGGTTGACCAACCACTCGTTCAACTGAGTGACTTCGCCATTTTGATCCAGTGTGGCAACTGTGGCGGTGACGATTCGTGCCGTTTTGACATCTAGACCAGTGGTTTCAAGGTCAAATACGGCCAAGTTCTTGGCCCAGTTTGGTAGTTCGGGTTCAAAATCAAAATCAAGCAAGTCAATCTCCTTGGCACAAACCCTAGCCTCATTCGAATAGCTATCTAGACTTGGCTCGTGCAGTTGTTGAAAACTTCCCCCAAAGAGCTCTACGAATTAGCTCAATCGAGATCACAAAGGTCCGATGTCGGCTCAACGGCGAACTGGGTTATTCGTGGAGAAGGGCCCAGAGTTCTATTTGTGCACGGTTTCAGAGGCAACCACCATGGGCTTCTTCCAATTGCGGGGGCAATGGAGAGAGCAGAGATTTGGGTGCCTGACCTTCCTGGGTATGGCAAAAGTGAAGAGCTCCAAGGCAACCACAATTTGGACAATTACGGCAGTTGGCTGAACGACTTTATTGACCAAGCGGGGGGATTCAATCTGGTTCTGGGCCATAGCTTTGGAACTCTTGTTGCTTCAGCGGCTCACGCTCAAGGCCTGAGAGCCAAAACGGTTCTTCTGAACCCAATCACCTCAAGAGCATCTGAAATTGGGGGAGTGGGGCAACAGATCGCCTCGCGATACTACGCACTTGGTCGTGCTCAACCCGCGCTTTTGGCAGCTGCACCTGTGGTGCGTGGGATGTCGACGCTGCTCACAAGAAGCTATCGGCCATCAATTCGCTCCTTTGCTCACGCCCAGCACGCTAAGCACTTCTCGTGTTACAGATCCCCAAGAGTGGTGCTTGAGGGGTTTGAAGCTGCCAGCACGGGAAGCGTCTTTGATTACGCGGATTCACTAGGTGAAAAACTTCTGCTGATCGCCGGCGAGCGCGACATAGTCGCACCACTTGCCAAGACGGTCGAACTTTCTCGAAAACTACCAAACTCACAGCTTCAGGTGATACCAAGGGTCGGTCACCTCACTCACTATGAGACGCCGGGTCAGGTCGCCCAACTTGTGGAAAGGTTCCTTGAGGACTAAATGCAAAATCTTTGGTTTGACGGGCGGTTTATTAACCCTGCGAGTCCCGATGGGATCTCGCGATTCAGTCTTGGGTTGATTGAGGAGTTAGCCAAGCTCACTGAGCTCAGCGTTCTGGTGAGCTCAAGGGCCCAAAAGGACCTGATGCCAGAAAACGTTAGGGTTTTGAAGGTGAATCACCCGACTTCCCTCCGAGAAATCGGTCTAGCAAGGCGATTGCGCAAACAGAACATTTCAGTTTTGTTCAGCCCCATGCAGGTCACCTCTTCGATTTTTCGGGACTTCAAGCTGATTTCCACGTTGCATGACTTGATTTACTACCGACACCGAACACCGCCAGACAATTTCAATCCCCTAATCAAGGCAACCTGGTTCTTATTTCACATGGTGTACTGGCCGCAGCGAATACTCCTAAACAAAGCAGACGCGGTTGTGACGGTGTCACACACAACCAAGCGACAAATGCTAGCGACCGGTCTCACCAAGCGCGAGATAACAGTGATTCACAATGCGGCTGAGCCCTGTGAATATGTCGGAGGAGAAAATCGAAGCGGCTCCAGGGACCTCGTATACATGGGCAGTTTCATCGGCTACAAAAACGTTGAGACGCTCATTCGAGGAATGGGGGAGCTGCCGGATCACCGGCTACTACTGACAAGCAGAATTTCAACTAGGCGGCGTGAAGAGCTTTCAACCCTGGCGGCGCAGGTCTCTGCGCAGGTTGAATTCCTTGATGGAGTCAGCGACGAGGATTACTTCAGGCTCCTGCGCGAATCCAAGGCGTTAGTTAGCGCTTCGCTTGATGAGGGTTTCGGGATACCGCTTGTTGAAGCAATGGAGCGCGGTACGCCGGTAGTGACCAGCGACATAGAGATCTTTGAAGAAGTGGCTGGGCCAGCTGGTCTGAGGTTCGACCCCACTGACCCGCATGATTTCGCCAATCAGATTCGTGCCCTTGATGAGCCCAAGTTATGGCAAGAGCTTTCCGAGCTAAGTCTCAAGCAATCAGAAGAATTCACTTGGCCTAAAAGCGCCAAGCAGCTGCTGGAGCTATGTGAGAGGGTCACTCTGACCTAGTGGCTCTGGAGCCCATGCATCCAACTGCCAGCGCTCACTAAGGCGCAAAAGGTGAAGCGACGCATTCTGGAGACGTTCGCCCTTGGGCGGTATTTCACCCGCCGTGACTTCATTCAGAACAAATCTAATAAGCGCCCCGTGTGAGACCGCTAGGACTTTAGCTCCGCGGTATTCGCGTTCCATGAAATCCAAGAGCTCTCTAGATCTCTGGGCAACTGAACCGGCGGACTCAGCACCCGGAATCTCGTCCAGGTGAGCGAATTGTTCCTGCCAGGTTTTGTAATCCAATCCCTCGCCAACCCCAAAAGCTCGCTCTAGAAGTAGCGGCTCGATTTTGACCACATCGTGCCCAAGGGTTCGCTGGATTATTTCTGCTGAGTGCTTTGCTCTGCCAAGTGGAGAGGCGAGAATTACGTCCCACTGAATTTCAGCTAGAACTTCTGCGGCCCGCTCGACCTGACCGATGCCAGTTTGATTCATTGGAACATCGGCGGTTCCCTGAAGCCGAAGATCGATGTTCCAATCTGTCTGACCGTGCCTAAACAGTCCTAGCTCGGTCATCGAAACAGCTCCTTCAAAACATCGTTTGTTGCTGCGTTCAGCTTTACATCGGCAATTGAATCCGCCTTGGTTTCACCCAGGTTCACAATCACAACGGGAAGCTCGAGTTTCTTTGCCTGTTTGACGAGCCTCAGTCCGGAATTGACCGTTAGCGAACTTCCTGCAATAACTACAGCTTTGGCACTGGCAACAAGGCTCTCGGCTTTCTCGACTCGGTCCCTGGGAACCTGCTCGCCGAAGAAGACGACATCAGGCTTGAAATGTGATCCGCACAAAGAGCAGTCGGGCACCTGGAAGTCTTTCGGCGGCTCAATTTCGGCATCGCCATCGGGTGAGAATTCAACGCCTTCGTATTGAGCGAATTCAGGGTTCAGGGCCTGAATCCTGCCATCTAGCTCTTGCCTAGAGAGAATTTCACCGCAGCCAGTGCAAAGAACCCGGTCTAACCGACCGTGTAGCTCTACGACGTTTTTAGATCCTGCTTTTTGATGAAGACCATCAACGTTTTGGGTAATGATGTGAAAGACCTTGCCTTGGCTCTCAGCCTCAAACAGTGACTGATGTCCGGGGTTTGGCAAGGCTGAGGAGATTCGATGCCATCCCACATAACTTCGAGCCCAGTAGCGTGCCTGATTTTTTTTGGATCCCATGAACTCATCAAATGTGAGCGGGTGTTTTTGAACCCTACCCTCGCCCCGGTAGTCGGGAATCCCTGAGGAGGTTGAGATTCCGGCACCAGTCAACACAAGTGTTGGTCTATCTAGGATGAGATCCCTAGCATGCTCAAGGCCATAGCTGAGTGCGGAATCAAATGAGGGGTTCACCAGAGAAATCTTAGTTCAGCCATCTCTGGGGGAATTTTTCGTGTCCGGAAGGGGACTTGAACCCCTACCCTCTATGCGAGGACTAGCACCTCAAGCTAGCGCGTCTGCCATTCCGCCACCCGGACCGGTGGAACCCATCCAAAGATGAGCGCGCCACAATCTATCACGAATTGCTTCGCTCATCACAGCTCGCCTACTTGGGTTATCGGCGAATTGGGGATAACTTAGAGCAATGCATGAGGAAGTAGCTTCGGCGCTAAGTCGACTGGTGAGCGCATTGGAGCGACACCTGGATGCCGCAGCCACCAAGCGAGACGGTGCCGAGCAGATTGTCGAACAGGCCTATTCTCAGGTCGAAGACGCATTTTTGTCTTATGAAGAGGCGCTGGCAAACGCCTATGACGAGTATCTTCCGATTGAGCTTGCCGAGGAAGAATGACCTTTTTTGAGGCAATTGTTCTTGGGCTAATTCAAGGTCTTACCGAATTTCTTCCGATTTCATCCTCTGCTCACGTCCAGATTGCCCAAGAGCTAATGGGCCTATCCGCACTGACTAAGCCGCAGCTGACCGCATTTATCGCCACTATTCAAATTGGCACTGAGCTGGCTGTCGTGATCTACTTTTTCAAAACCATTCTCGAGATACTCGGCTCCTGGTTTAGAACTGGTTTCAGGCGCTGGTCTTTACAGGAGCAAAATGCCAAACTCGGCTGGCTAATCATTATTGGCACTTTGCCAATCGCAATCTTGGGGCTTGCCTTCAGGGACCTCGTTGAAAACGATGTTCGTCAACTCTGGGTAATTGGAATCACGCTTATAGTGTTTGGCCTTCTGCTGGGTCTGGCAGATGTGCTTGGCAAAAAACGAAAGGCGATTTCAGATCTCAACCTGAAATCAGGTCTGGCATTTGGCTTTGGCCAAGCTCTCGCTCTGGTTCCAGGAGTATCGCGCTCAGGTGGCAGCATTACCGTTGGGTTGATGCTGGGCTTCAGCCGCGAGGCTGCTGCTCGCTACAGCTTCTTGCTGGCGATTCCTGCAGTTTTGGCAGCAGGTTTTTACCAGTTCGTCGAGTCTTTCGGGCAGTTGCCAGATGACTTACTTTTGGGAACCATCGTTGCCACTGTCGTGAGCTTTGTCTCTGGTTATGCCGTAATTGCTTGGCTCTTGAAGTATCTTGAAAAGGGCTCTTTCCTACCTTTTGTGATTTGGCGGGTAGGGGTTGGCAGCCTATTGCTGATTGCCCTAAGCCTTGGTGCTATCTAGCCTTTGCCCTCAGATTCTGGGCGCTCCTTCAAAAACTTTTCGAGCTCTTTGGCGATTGCATCTCCAGAGGCAACCTCAGACTCATAGGCATCGCGGCTCTTCTCGAGTTGCTCGATGTATCCAGCCATCTCATCGTCACTCTCAGAAAGTTCGTCTATTGAGCGCTCCCACTCAAATGCGGCTTCAGCGAGCGCCGCGGTTTCAAATTCCATTCCCGTCAACGCACTGAGTTCGGATAAAAATCCAAGTGATGCCTTTGGGTTTTGAGTGTTGTGCACGTAATGCGGAACCGATCCCCAGAGCGACAGGACGGGAATACCCTCTGATTCAAAGGCTTGTGACAAGACCGTCAGAATCCCAACTGGACCTTCGTATTTCGACGGCTCCAGGCCAAATAGCTGCTGCATTGCAGGATTTTGAGAGCTCTTGAAGATCGGCATTGGCCTGGTGTGAGGAACATCAGCCAACATCGCGCCGAGCATAATGACTGCATCAATCTCGCGATCCTGAACCATCTCCATCACCTCTGCGGCAAAGGAAATCCAGCGCCTTGATGGCTCTGTCCCAATCAGCAAGAACAGGTTCTCAGCTCCGGGATTGGCTTTGAGCCCTTCTTTTGAAACGTGCAGTAGCTCCGTACCCGGCCAGCTCAATGTTCGATTGCCGTCATCATCCAACTCAAGCATGGGTCTCGAGAATTGAAAGTCGTAGTAGTCCTCTGGATCCACGGCCTCCAAGGTCTGCGCCGTTAACTGGTCTGAAATGGCGCGCAGCGTGCCCGAAGCCGCTTCAGTGGCATCATTCCAGCCTTCAAACGCGACTAGCAGTATTCGACCTGCGAGCATCAAACCTCCATGAATTTCTCCCCAAACTCTAATTCACCTCGAGAACTAGACTGGTCGCGATGTCAACAAATAACTTTCCTGCCGCCGTGCTCTGGGACATGGACGGGACCCTTATCGACTCTGAGCCCTACTGGATGGAATCCGAGGGAGCGCTTGCTCAGCTCTACGGGGGAGTCTGGACCGAGGCCGACGCTCACGAGATGATTGGAAAATCGCTCTACGACTCTTCGAAGATGCTGAAGCAAAAGTTTGGTATCGAGGATCTCAGCGTTCAAGAGGTCATCGACAAGATGACCAATGAGGTTATTGAAAACCTGAAGAAGAAGCTCCCATTTAGGCCAGGTGCCATCGAGTTGTTGATTGAGCTTCGTCGCCGAGGCATCAAGACTGCGCTGGTGACGATGAGCATGCGATCGATGGCCCAAACCGTGGTCGACGCCATTGGTTTTGAAGCCTTCGACGTGATTGTCGCAGGCGATGAGGTCAGCATGGGAAAACCCCACCCAGAGCCTTATCTGAAAGCTGCCGAGCTGCTCGGAGTCGACGTGACTCAATGCATCGCCTTTGAGGACTCCGTCAGCGGCTTAGCATCGGCAGAGGCTGCCGGAACACATGCAGTTGGCGTCCCTAATCTGATTCCGTTACCTGCTCGCCCGACTAACAAAATAATCAGATCACTAGAAGCGGTCGATCTAGACAAAATTGAGGACTTGAGAGTTCATGACTGAAATCTTTGAAGTGGGCGACAAGGTGCAGCTCACAGGGCCCAAAGGTCGAATGAACTCGATCACCCTGGTTTCCGGAGCGCGCTTTGGTTCCCATAAGGGCGACATCCACCATGACGACATCATCGGTAAGCCATCGGGCAGCGTAATCAAAAACCACAATGGCGATGAGTATCTGGCACTCAAGCCACTGCTCGCCGACTACGTGCTGGCGATGCCTCGAGGTGCCGCGATTGTCTACCCCAAGGATGCCGGTCAAATCTTGGTTGAGGGAGATATTTTCCCCGGAGCGGTTGTTGCCGAGGCTGGGGTTGGATCTGGAGCCCTATCAAGCTATCTACTTCGGGCAGTGGGGGAGAGCGGCAAACTTTTCTCCTTTGAGTTGCGAGAGGAATTTGCAGAGATTGCAAAGGCAAACGTCGCAAACTTTATCGGCAATACCGAAAACTGGAAGGTGACCCTAGGGGCTTTTCAGGACCTTGCGGTCAAGACCATCGGCAAGGCAGCAGCGGATCGCGTCGTATTGGACATGCTTGCCCCCTGGGACTGCATTGACGAGGTTGCTGAGGTCCTAAAACCCGGTGGGCTTGCGATCTTTTATGTCGCAACGGTGACGCAACTGTCAAGGACAGCAGAGGCGATCAAGGCACACGGAGGCTTCACCGAAGCTTCTGCTTGGGAGTCACTGGTTCGCCCCTGGCACCTTGAGGGCCTGGCCGTTAGGCCCGAACACCGGATGATCGGCCACACTGGATTCCTGCTCTCCACAAGACGTTTGGCGCCAGACACGGTTCTGCCGCAGTTCAAGCAGCGCCGAGCATCCAAGGCTGAACACACCGCAGAAGATATGGAGATTTGGCTACCCGAGGCCATGGGTCAAAGACCAGTCAGCGAGAAAAAGCTGAGAAAAACGGTTCGCAAGCTCACGCAAGAGGCGAACGACAGGCAGAATTAGATGTCCTCAATGAAAGTGTTCTCTTTGCGCAAATTAGCTTTAGTCGTTCTTCCCCTGGTTGTCCTCGCAGGTTGCTCTGCGCCAGAGACCACACAGGAGCCAACCGGACCAAAGACCTACGGTGAACTCTCTATTGGCCTGAGCAGCTCGTGCGAGAGTTTCGAGAGCGGTTCGGCAGTAGAGCAAATCGAAGTGCTTGGCGATTTCGGCACCCAGCCTGAGGTTTCCTTCCCAACCCCACTAAGTGGTCAAGGAGTCGAGACCCAGGTTGTAATTGAAGGTGATGGAGGCGAGATTGTCGGCGGTCAGCGAGTCTCACTGCACTTCATCGGCTACAACGCATCGAATGGCGAACTTATTCAAGGCAGTGAATTTGGAACCGGGAATTTCATCTCGCAAGATCTAATTGAGGGCGATACTCCAGATTTCTGCAAGGCGCTGACCGGCGTGCAGGTGGGTTCAAGAGTTGCGGTTTTGCTGGATCCGGCCTCCGCACACAACTCCGTTGGTATTCCAAGTCTGGGCATTGCTGAGGATGCGGGCGTTATCTTTATTTTTGATGTCGTGAATGCCTTCCTTCCAAAGGCCAACGGCGACTCAAGGGCACCGGAATCAGGGATGCCGACAGTCATCACGGCCCCCAGCGGCCAGCCTGGGATTCAGGTTCCAGCATCTGACGCACCAACCCAATTCCGCCGCACTGTGCTGATTGAGGGCGGTGGTGAACCGGTCGAGATAGGCGACACCGTTGTGTTGCACTATTCGGGCTGGACCTGGAACGGCGATCAGTTTGACTCCTCCTGGGAGTCTGGGGCTCCGGCAACCTTTCCAATCACAAACGAGGGTCTCATTGAAGGCTTTGTGATGGGAGTTGAGGGTGTGACGGTGGGATCGCAAGTCATTGCCGTCATTCCGCCTGATCTTGGATATGGTGACATGGCACAAGGAGCAATTCCTGCCGGGTCAACCTTGATCTTCGTGATTGACATCCTGGGTAAGGGCTAGCAGAAGGGGGAGATGATGGCAAAGCAGTCTCCCGCGCAAAGGTTATTCACGCTCACCTGTTGCCTATTAGCTGCTCCGCGGCTTGGGTTATCCAAACCTGAGATCTACCAATCGGTTCAGGCCTATAACGAATCCTCCAGCGACGCGAGAGAAAAGATGTTTGAGCGCGACAAAAATTCGTTGCGCGAAATGGGAGTGGCACTCGAGATAGTTGAGGTTGACGCCTATGACGAGTCTGATGCGCATCGCTACCTGATTGCCAAGGGTTCATTTGATTGGCCAAAGGATCTTGCACTTACAGCAGAGCAATACCAGCTTTTAGAGCTTGCGGCGAGGGCCTGGAACAATCGTTTGATGGCCCCCTCTGCCCAGACTGGCCTGACCAGGCTAAAGGCACTTGGTGTCGTACCGGCAGAGCGTGAGCTTTCAGTATTCACCCCGAGACTGATTGCCAAGCACCAAAGTTTCGACCCTCTTGCTCTGGCCATCTCGAACCAGCAGCGGGTTGCCTTCCATTATCGAAAGCCAGATTCCGAACCCTCCCTGAGGGAGCTAGACCCTCAAAAACTGCGCTTCATCGAGGGCGAGTGGGTTTTGCTTGCTAAAGAGGGTGCTCAACTCAAGAACTTTCTGCTTCGGCGAATTGTCTCAGATGTCAGAACCCTGCAAGAGCAAGCAGAGGTCGCCACCGAAGCTGAAATCGCCGCTGCTGAGGCTGATTTAGGAGCACTAATTGGCAGCCAAGTCGCAGTGATTGAAGTTTGGCCCGATTCCGAAGCTTGGTGGCACTTCGGTGCACCAAAAGACAACACGGCCCAGATCAGCTACATGGATGAGTCCTTAGTTGCCGAGGACCTCATGGAGTTCGGCGCTGAACTTAGAGTATTGGCTCCAGAAAGCTTGGCGCAGAGAATTCAACGCGGTTTTGAAAAGGTGGTGAGCAATCATGCCTAAGCAAGAGCTGGACGGCGAGGAGTTATTCAATCTGGCGCTTTCAATTGTCGGTTTGGTGCTTCGAGACGGGCCTCATCGAGTCAAAGAGCTTGCAGAGCACTTTGGCTACTCGGAAAAAACCATCAAAAAGGCTGTCCTGACGGTCGCAAACAGTGAGGATGTCGGCAATTTCAAAACTCATTTCTATTTGGATGATGACCTTCTAGAAAGCGGAGAAGTTGACTTCTCGGTCGCCGATGCAAGGCTGACTGAGCCTCCGGTTTTATCTAAGCGGCAAGTTACAGCACTGGCGTCAGGGCTTGATTACCTCGCATCGCTATCACAATTCAATGAAAATCAGGCTCTAGCTCAATTGCGAGAAGTCGTCGGTGGGGCAACTACGACCATTGTCAGCAAAAACTCCAATGAGCGTGAGGGTGAACTGATTCGGCGGTTGCAAAAAGCGCTGGTCGACGCGGTTTCGATTGAGTGTGAGTACGTAAACCAACTAGGCGAGAGGGCGGTTCGACGAATCGACCCGCTTCGAATTGAATTTGTCTCTGACAAGCACTACCTGAGGGGCTTTTGCCACAAGAATCAGGCGGTTCGGTCCTTCCGTATTGATCGGATGATGAGCGTTGAAATCACTCAGCAACCCATCTCCGAAGCGGCGAAATCGGCAGAAATACCTGAAGATGTTTTCGGCTCTTCAGCGCGGGAGATCATTGTAAAGATCGCTGCTGAACCAGAAGCCGGCGAGATATTCTGGAATTTCCCGTCTCACTCGCCACTGATCAAATCCGATGGGCTCCTAACCGGTGAAATCATGGTTGGCTCACTGAAGGTGCTTGGTAGGCACATAGCCAAATATGGCGGTCTTGTAAGGGTTTTGGAGCCAATTGAGGCAATAGTCGCAGTCCGTGAGTTTGCCCAGTCGGCAATTTCGACAAAAGCTTTGGCAGAGAACGAGGACTAGATGGGCTGGACAATGTGGCTAGTTTTGGGAGTTGCTCTTGTTTCGCTTTATGTGCTTGGGCTTGCAAGTTATCGCGTCTTTTTGAATGCAAGGGACCTCAAGAACGAGATGGTGAGGGCTCAAGACCTCATCGAACAGGCGCAGCAGTTTCAGGAAATAGAAATCGTCCCAGCAGAGCCGAGTTCGACCGATGATCTAGTGAAGCTTGTGGGTCTCAGACGCGCATTTCTTAGAGCTAGAGAGCAAAAGGCGATTGACAGACAGCGTAGACTTGTGCAACGAGTTCGAGACATCGAAATGGATAAGAGGTAAGCATGAGACTTCAAGGCTGGGAATGGATCATCATCCTTGCGATCGTGCTGTTGCTCTGGGGAGCACCGAAGCTTCCGGCTTTGGCTAAGAGCGCGGCGCAGTCAATGAGAATTTTCAAGAAAGAAATCAACAAGTCCGGTGAAGCCCCTGAGGCCGCAAAGTCCGAGACGGACACCGCTACTGAGGGCGAGAAAAACAAGGACTAATGGCGAGGCGCAAGGATAAAGAGCGCCGAGGTACCCTTCGTTCCCACTTGCGGGAACTCAGGATTCGTCTTTCGTGGTCGGCGGGGTTTTTGGTAGTCGGCACAGTTGTCGGCTGGTTTTTATTTGACCCCGTTTTCTCGTTCCTGCAAGAACCTCTCAAAAATGTTGCCGAAGACAGAGGCATTGACGCCTCGGCTAACTTCACGACCGTGGTTTCAGCTTTTGACCTGCGCATTCAACTCTCAATCTTCTTGGGCGTGATTATTACCTCCCCGATTTGGCTCTGGAATATCTGGGCCTTTGTTGCCCCTGGGCTCAAAGAAAAAGAAAAACGATACGCGGTGGGTTTCATGGCTTCAGCCTTGCCACTGTTTTTGGCCGGAACAACCCTTGCCTGGGCATCACTGCCTGGCTTTGTTGTTGCTCTGATTGGCTTCACTCCCGAGGGAAGCACAAACGTCATCAATGCTGCCGACTATGTCTTGTTTGCGATTCGAATTCTTTTGATCTTTGGTTTTGCTTTTGTTATGCCGGTAGTTCTAGTTCTGATGAACTTTGCCGGCTTAGCAACTGGACGCGGGATTCTAAAGAGCTGGAGAGTCGCGGTTCTGATAATTGCAATCATTGCGGCTCTGGCCACACCCGTAGCTGAGCCAATGACAATGCTTTTGATGATGATTCCGCTGATGATTTTGTATTTCACTGCGGTTGGGATCGCCATGCTCAACGACAAACGTCGCGAACGCAAGCAGGAGAAGCTGCTTACATCTGATGAGCTCGAATTCGACTGAGCTCTCCCCAGCGGAGAGATACGCCAGGGCTAAACAGAAACAGCAATACAAAGAACTTGAGTCTTTTTCGAAAGATCTGAAATTTCCGCTGGACGATTTCCAGGAGAAATCCTGTCAAGCGCTGGAGCGGGGGAGCGGGGTGTTGGTTGCCGCCCCAACTGGAGCCGGAAAGACAATAGTCGGAGAATTTGCAATTCATCTGGCTGTTGCAAAGGGTCAAAAGGTTTTCTATACAACTCCGATAAAGGCGCTTAGCAATCAAAAGTATGCCGAGCTTGCAGCCAGATATGGCAAAGAGAAGGTTGGCCTGCTAACTGGCGACAACAACCAAAATTCAGAAGCGCAGATTGTTGTGATGACCACCGAGGTGCTGCGAAACATGATCTATGCAACCTCTAGTTCAATCAGGGACTTGGGATTTGTTGTCATGGACGAGGTGCACTATCTAGCCGATAGATTCCGTGGTGCGGTTTGGGAAGAGGTCATCCTGCACTTGCCGAAAGACGTGTTGGTTGTGTCGCTCAGTGCCACGGTCTCAAACGCAGAGGAGTTTGGTGCCTGGCTGGCGGAGGTTCGCGGTAACACCGAGGTCATCGTTTCTGAACATCGACCAGTTCCACTGCATCAACACGTGATGTTTGGTGACGAAATTCTTGAGCTGTTTGAAAAAGGCAGTAAGCAGATGAGGGTCAACCCCGAACTGTTGCAAAAGCATCAGGCCAGGCAGCGCGCACCTTACCGAGCTCGCGGCAAACAGCACAGCTATCAAAGGCCAATGGATAAGCGGTTCCCGAGACTCGAGAAACCTGAGGTGGTTGACAACCTAGATCGTGCTGATTTACTACCAGCCATTTTCTTCATCTTCTCTAGGGCTGGGTGTGAAAAGGCAGTTGAGTCGTGCCGGCGTTCCGGGGTCAGGCTGACCGATCGCGAGCAAGCTCAGGAGATTCGCCGAGTTGCTGAAGCTCGATGCTCCAGCATTAGCGATGAAGACCTGGACACCCTTGGCTACTTCGACTGGCTTACTTCACTCGAACGAGGTTATGCTGCCCACCATGCAGGCATGCTGCCCGCTTTCAAAGAGGTCGTGGAAGAGCTTTTCCTACGCAAGTTAGTAAAGGTTGTGTTTGCGACAGAGACCCTTGCACTTGGAATCAACATGCCCGCAAGAACCGTTGTCTTGGAGCGCCTCGATAAGTTCAACGGTGAATCCCGAGTCCAAATTACCGCGGGGGAGTACACCCAACTAACCGGTCGCGCCGGACGCAGGGGCATCGATCACGAGGGTCACTCGGTGATTTTGTGGGGGGCACAGCTAGACCCAAACGTCGTAGCCGGTCTTGCATCTAAGCGAACCTACCCTTTGAACTCCAGCTTCAAGCCGACCTACAACATGGCGGTAAACCTCACAGCTGCTTTCGGCGCAAGAAGAGCATCACAGGTCTTGGAGCGTTCATTTGCACAATTCCAGGCTGATAGAAGCGTGGTCGGCCTTGCTCAAGTTATCTCCGAAAAACAGGCTTCGCTCGAGGGCTATGTTGAGGCGCTGCAGTGCCACCTTGGCGATTTCATTGAGTATTCCGGCCTCCGACGCGATATTTCCGATCTTGAGCGCAGTGGCGCGACGCTTCGCTCGCGGGGCGGAAAAGATATCAGACAAACCAAGACAATGCGATCTCATGAGCAAAGACTGGCTGATCTGAAGCGCCAGTTGCGGGCTCATCCATGCCATGGCTGCAATGACCGTGAGGCCCACGCGCGCTGGGGTGAACGATATCAAAAACTTAAGAAAGAAATTGATCAGGCGGTCAACCAAATCGAGTCCCGCACCAATCAGGTTGCCAAGACCTTTGAGCGTATTTGCTCTTTGCTCACCGAGCTTGGGTATCTCAAAGAAGATGGGGATGATCTTGAGGTCACCGCAGCAGGGAATCGACTGGCAAAGATTTATGGGGAACGCGATTTGCTTATCGCCGAGTGCATCAACCACGGTGTTTGGCAAAAGCTTGACCCTGCGTCGCTGGCAGCGATGGCGGCGGCATTGGTTTACGAAAATCGCCGGGATGATGGAGACTACGAGCCCAAGACTCCTAAGGGAGAGTTCCGAGACGCATTGGATTCCACCGAAGAAATCCAGCAACGGCTTTACGAGCTCCAGGAAAACTATCGACTTCCCAAAGAGCATGCGTTAGAGCTTGGAATGGTCTGGGGCGTTTACCGTTGGGCCACGGGAGCCAGGCTGGATGATGTGCTGAAGCTGACGGGATTGCTACCAGGTGACTTCATTCGCTGGTCGAAGCAAATCATTGACCTTCTTGATCAGCTTGCCAACGGAGCTGATGCTGAGGTTGCAGAGACCGCTTACAAGGCCATGGATCTAATCAAAAGAGGCATCGTTGCCTCAAGCTACTACGTCTAGAACTTAGGCTAGGGAAATGCGATATCGAGAGCTGCTCTGGAGAATTCCACTTGCGCTCGCTTCTGGTCTGGTGGCGCTCTACACATTTCCAACAGAGAACGTGTGGGTATTGGCGCCTTTGATTCCTGGTTTACTTTTGATAGCTACCCTTGGCCTTGGTTTTTGGTGGGCGTGGCTGTTGGGTTTTTTGGCGGGCCAAGCTTTCTACGTTTCGCACATCGAGTGGATCTCGCTCTACCTCGGCCCAGTTCCGCTGATAGCTCTTTCTACCCTG
Source organism: uncultured Aquiluna sp. (assembly GCA_965661645.1). Taxonomy (GTDB): domain Bacteria; phylum Actinomycetota; class Actinomycetes; order Actinomycetales; family Microbacteriaceae; genus Aquiluna. The sequence continues at coordinate 9,308 of CBFIEQ010000010.1, read as the reverse complement.
CAGTCTCTCTACTATGCGTTCGGAGCCGCACTCACAGCTTGGCTCTATAAGAAACTCAAACCAAGAGGCATCGAGCTTTACTTTTTTGCACTGGCCGCCACAAGCATTTGGACTTTGAGGGAATTCCTAGCCAATAACTTCCCCTACGGTGGTTTTCCCTGGTCACGAATGGCGATGACTCAAACAGACAGCTTCATGATGAAGTGGGTGTTCTGGGGCGGCATGTCTGTTCTTACCTTCATGATCACGCTGATCGGCGTCTTGGGTGCCATCTGGCTAACCAATCGGACCGGCCGGTCAAGACTTGGTGCAAGACCAGTTGCGGCAACCATATTGATAGTGGCGCTCATTCCTGTGATCACACCTACCTCTCTCACGACGACGCAGACCGGAACGAAGGTAGTTGCGGCAGTCCAAGGAAACGCAAATGCAGGACTGTTTTCAAACGTTGATCGCGGAACAATTCTTCAGAATCACTTAGATGCCACAGAGCTAGTCTTTGATCACCCGCTGGTGGATCAGGTGGATCTGCTGGTTTGGCCGGAAAACTCCTCGGATGTCGACCCTTTGCGCTCAGAGAACGCTCGACAGAAAATTCAGCAGCTCTCTGATCGAATCAACGCTCCTTTTTCCTTTGGCACAATCACCGCCCGCGGCGATGAGAGCTTCAATTCCACGCTGCTCTGGCAACCAGGGGTCGGTCCAACCGACTACTACGACAAAAAGCAGCCGGTGCCGTTTGCTGAGTATGCACCTGACAGGGAGTTCTGGAGGATGTTCGCCCCGGATCTGGTTGACATGATTCCCAGAGGGTTTAGTTTTGGCCAACGCGACGGGATCTTTGAGATTTCCGAGGACTTTACAGCTGGCACGCTGATTTGCTTTGAAATCGCCGAGGACAGCATTCTGCGCGAACTGAGTGCAGATGGCGCGGAGATAATCCTTTCCCAAACCAACAATGCCGATTTCGGATACTCAGATGAGACTTTCCAGCAGGCTGGCATCGCAAGACTTAGAGCCATCGAAACTGGTCGAACGATTGTGAACATTTCGACTGTTGGGCTAAGCGCCATCTACCTGCCATCGGGCGAAATTCTTTCTGAGGTCGAGTGGTATACACCAGCTGCGATGGTTGAGGAGGTGCCGCTTTACTCAGGCCTCACGCCCGCGATGTTCATCGGGAAATTCTTCGACTATGTCAACGCGGTTGTTGTAATAGCGCTCATTGGATTGGGCCTGAACAGGAAAACTCGGCGCAGATGAGGGTCTGTGTTTTGATGCCTACCTTCAACGAGCGCGAGGTGATCGAGAGCTCCGTGATGAAGGTCCTTGCAGCTAATTCAGATGTCGAGGTAATAATCATTGATGATGCCTCCCCAGACGGAACGGGTCAGTTGGCAGACAAGCTTGCTGCCGGGAACAATCGCGTCAGCGTGATTCACAGGCCGAATAAAGATGGTCTCGGCAAGGCCTACGCACAGGGTTTTCAGGTTGCACTCGATCGAGGTTACAAGCGCATCGTGCAAATGGACGCTGATGGCTCTCATCAAGCAACTGATCTGGATCGGCTTTTAGATTCCAAAGCCGATCTGGTTATCGGTTCGCGCTGGATAACTGGGGGAGAGGTGAAGAACTGGCCGAGCTATCGCCAGTGGATCTCGAGAGCAGGAAACAGTTACGCGAGAATTGCAATAGGTAGCACTCTCAAAGATGTGACCGCTGGCTACCGGTGCTACTCGGCAGAACTGCTAACAAAGTTTCCGCTCGCTCAAATTGAAGCCCACGGTTATGGCTTTCAGGTAGAGATGACAAAACTCTCGATGTCTTTTGGAGCGAGTATCGAAGAGGTTCCAATTACCTTTATCGAGCGGGAGGGTGGTCGCAGCAAAATGACTACCGGAATCATAATTGAGGCTTTCGCCCTTTGCACAAAGTGGCTGTTCGAGAGACTCTTTACGCGCTGAGTCGCCCTTCAGCGCGGCGCTTACGCATGCTGATCAACATCTCTTCCAGAAGCTCTTCGAGCTCCTCTCGTGATCGGCGCTCTAAAACCATGTCGTAGTGGGTTCTTGGCCCGTCCGAGACCTCTTCAGCGAGATCGACCTCGACTCCATCAACTAGTCGAACTGCGACAGAGTCACAGCTCTTGCATTCCCAGGTTGTTGGAAGCTCGGCTGTTTGCGAGAAGACCACTGTAAATTCGTGATCATTACCGCAACGAAACTCAACCTTTTGGCGCTCAGAAAGCTCAACGCCCTTGTCTGTCTCGAGCGACTGCCCGCCGAGCCTCATACCGCGCATAGTTTCTGCCATTATTGCCTCCAGCAAAGGCAACCAAAGCCAGGCCTAGCAATTCCTCAATTGGGAAAGTTCTCAGGATTGTTTCAGCTTTGAAAGTAGGTCGACTCGATCTGTGACAATTCCGTCGGCACCGAGAGCCAACAATCGCTGCATCTCTTGCGGATCGTTTATTGTCCAAAAATGAACCTCGCTTTTCGAGCGCTGCGCTCTTTGAATAAAGGAGGTGGTTGCGAATTTGATAACCCCACGAGATGGTGGAATCTGGAAAGCGTCAATGTCTCTCGTGATGACACCGAAGCCCAAGCCAAAGGCAAAGGTATGAGAGGCCCAGGCTGCCAAAACGGTCGTCATGGAGGCACTGGTGGCAACTGGCTTAGACAATAACTTCAGAGCCAGCTTGCGTCGACGCTCAGAGAAACTGGAAACGAGCACTCGGTCATGAGCTTGATGCTGTTCAATCGCTCGAACCGTGGGCTCAATAGCATGTTCTGACTTGATGTCGAGGTTTAGGTATAGATCTGGAAACCGCTCAAAAACATTGCTCAGAGTCGGGATCTCTGATCCGTTCCGAAGCCTGATTGCCCTCAGGTCCTCTAAGTCCAAATCCGAAATACGGCGATCGACCCCGGCGACTCGATTGAGATCTGAGTCATGAAACAGCACCGCCGTTCCATCTTTAGTGGCATGAGTGTCACTCTCGACGTGAGTGGCGCCTTCATCCAATGCGGCCTGGATTGCTGCGATTGAGTTCTCGTCGATAGCCGCATTGTGCATTGACAAACCCCGATGGGCAAACCGCCTCGGGTGCTGAGAGTCGAAGTATGCAGTCCTAGCCAATTCCGAGCCTCTCTACCCCTAGTCTTTAGCGGTGATTCAGTCTAGATTCCCACAGCGCTTTGTGAAGCTGGTATTTGGTCTATTCATTTACGGCGTTGGCCTAGCAATGATGGTGAATGCCCAAATCGGAATCGCCCCGTGGGACGTTCTTGCCCAGGGGATATCTGTCCAAACAGGATTGAGCTTCGGGCAAGCGACAGTCTTTGTTTCCGCCCTAGTTCTCCTTATTTGGATTCCCCTAAAAGTCAAACCCGGGCTCGGAACCGTGATGAACGCGATTCTGGTAGGTCTCTTTGCGGACCTTGCGATGCCATATATCCCTGAACCGACAATTTATTGGCAAAAATTGGCCCTTTTCATTGCAGGAATGCTTCTAATTTCATTTGCTACCGGGCTCTACATCTCTTGTGGCATGGGCAAGGGGCCAAGGGATGGGTTGAACATGGGGCTTGCCGCAAAGTTCAAGTCACCATTCTGGATCGCCAGGACCGCCGTTGAAATAGTTGTTGTGAGCCTTGGGTTCATTCTTGGAGGCCAGGTGCGCGAAGGAACGCTTATCTTTGCGCTTGCGATTGGGTATCTAAATCAACTTGCGATGCGACTGTTCAAGCTCGTGGATAAGGGCGGCAGGCTCTAATTGCAATTCACCCAATTGGTGAGTGAGAGCTAAGTCTCCGACCACTTCCAGGAATTCATTCATATTGCCGATAATAAACATTATGTCAACTTATGCTTTTCGACGCGCTCCCCAATCCGTTTGCCTTATGTTCTTAGATTGACTGAGTCGCTTCAGACCAGGCGCTTAGTTTTTGTGCAGCAGCACCCGAGTCCAGTGCCTTTGATGCACTTTTCAGCGCATTACTCATGCGTGACTGAATTGATTCACTAGCAAGTTCAGGATTCTTAGCTAGCTCGTAAGCAACAATTCCAGCTGCAGCATTGAGCAAGACCACATCCCGAATCGCGGCTGAGTTTTCGAACTCTTCCCCGGAAAAAAGCTTGCTGGCAATCTCAGCGTTATGTTTGGCATCTGCTCCAAGAAGCTGTTCCTGATTTACCCTGTCGAGCCCAATCTCTCTTGGGTCAAAACCAAATTCCCTGACCTTGCCACCAGAAACCTGCCATATTCGCGCACTGGCGGTTGTGCTCAGTTCATCAAGACCGTCATCAGATCGGAAGACCAGTGCCGTCCTTCCTCGCTGAGCCAATTCCATAGCCATCAGCGGCGCTATCGTCTCATCCGCAACACCAAGGGCCGTTGCAATGGGCTGAGCTGGATTAGCCAGCGGTCCTAGAAAGTTGAAGGTGGTTGGGATAGCCAACTCCTTGCGGATTGGTGCGACGTGTCGCATGGCTGGGTGAAAAACAGGTGCAAAAAAGAACGTGATTCCCACTCGCCTGAAGACTTCGGTCACCTGCTGAGGAGACAGATCTAGTCGAACTCCTAGAACCTCAAGCATCTCAGAGGAGCCTGTTTTACCAGAGGCGCTTCTGGAGCCATGCTTCAGCACAGGCACATTGCTCGCTGAAGCGAGAATCGAGGCCATTGAACTGATGTTCACTGTTCCCACCAGGTCTCCCCCGGTTCCAACAATGTCTACGGCGTCTGAGCCGGTTTGGAGCAGCACTGCGTTGTCCAGCATCACATCGACAAGACCTGCGAGTTCATCAACGGTTTCACCCTTTGCTCTCAGGGCAAGCATGAAAGCGCCAATCTGAGCCGGAGTTGCATCCCCAGACATGATCTGCGTCATGGCCCAGCTAGCTTCCAGGCGCGCGAGGTCCTCCCCCGCTAGAAGGCTCGAAAGGATTGTGGGCCAGCTCAGATTTGCCATGGCCAAAGTTTAGCCAGCCAGAGAGCAGGATTTGCCTCAAAAATCCTCGGAAAAGTGGCGGGAAATCAAACCAAGCAACCGATTTCAGGTAAACTTGGGGCTATGACTGCGACCTCTCCACAGCTCTCCCCTGCTGTAATAAATAGGCCAAACGCCACCTCAGTGGGAACAATCGTTTGGCTCGGCTCCGAAGTTATGTTCTTCGCAGGGCTTTTTGCCATGTATTTCAGCCTGAGAGCTGGTGCTCCTGACCTTTGGGCTAATGACACTCAGGTTCTAAACGTGCCATTTGCCCTTGTCAACACCTTAATTCTGGTTTCAAGCTCCTTCACCGCCCAGTTCGGAGTGTTCGCTGCCGAGAGAATGCAGCCTCGCAGAACCGGCTCCTCCCCTCTGAAGTGGGGAATGATTGAGTGGTTCTTCCTGACTTATGTCCTGGGGTCCATCTTTATTGCAGGACAGATATGGGAGTACGCCCTTCTGGTTTCCGAGGGAATTACCCTGAGCTCCAATTCTTACGGTTCGGCGTTTTACATAACTACCGGATTCCACGGCTTGCACGTTATTGGCGGTCTCATCGCCTTCTTGCTGATCATTGGTCGTGCCTACGCCGCGAAGAACTTTGGTCACCGTGAGGCAACCAGCGCAATTGTGGTTTCTTATTACTGGCACTTTGTAGATGTGGTGTGGATTGGCCTGTTCGTGGTCGTCTACATCTTGAGATAACGGGAGAAGCTGTTGAATTCAGATAAGCCAATGCACCGCAGACCTTGGGCGGCCGGACTGGTCGTTTTCTTTGGTCTTGTCCTATCAGGCGGCGGGTATGCAGCTGCAACTAACGTGGTCCAGGCTGAATTTGGCTCTCAAGAGCAGATCAACGAGGGCCGAAAGTTATTCCTAGCGAACTGCGCTTCTTGTCACGGAACTAACGGTGAAGGCGCGATCGGTGGTCCAAGCTTGATTGGTGTGGGAGCTGCCTCGGTTGATTTCCAGGTTGGAACTGGCCGCATGCCAGGTCAGGCATCTGGTCCACAGCTTTATAAGAAGCCCGTTCAGTTCACTGAAGAGCAGATCCTGGCTATGGCTGCCTACGTCGCTTCCCTAGCTCCTGGCCCAGCTCTGCCAGATCCTGAGTTCCTGAGGACCGATGGTGATGTTGAGCACGGCGGTGAGCTATTCAGAATCAACTGCGCCATGTGTCACAACGCCGTAGGCGCAGGTGGTGCACTTACCGAAGGTAAATTTGCTCCAGCCCTTGAGGGTGTGACCGAAAAGCACATCTACGAGGCAATGGTTACCGGACCGCAGAACATGCCGGTCTTCAACGATGCGAACCTCACCCCAGAGGACAAGCGCGACATCATCTCTTATCTGAAGTACGTAGAGAACAACCCTTCGGTTGGCGGATTCGAACTTGGTTCAGTGGGTCCAGTTGCTGAGGGATTATTTGTCTGGATCTTTGGTTTGGGATTCATAATCGCAATTACCGTTTGGCTTGGCGCCAAGGCGAACTAGGAGTTATGTCATGAGTGAAGTAGAAAAGTCATACTCTCCAGGTCTTGCGACCAACATTGAAAAGGCGATCAAGGATCCAGGTCTCGAGCCTCACCGCCTCAGGATGACCGACAAGAGCGAGAAGCACGCCAAGAACGCTGAGCGCCAGGTTGCCTTCATGTTCCTACTGAGCATTGTTGGAGCGATCATTGCAGTTTGGGGCTACTTCGCTTTCCCGATCTCGGGCGGAGACCTTTCAGCCACCCGCAACAATGCCCTCTGGATGGGCCTAGGCATGTCGCTCTCGCTTTTGGGCATCGGTTTTGGAGCTGTTCACTGGGCCAAGACCCTGATGCCAGACAACGAAGTTACCGAGGAGCGCCACCTAGCTCGGTCCTCAGATGAAAACCGAGCTGCTGCTGTCGAAATCATCAAGCTTGCCGATGGTGAATCAGGATTCACTCGCAGAAAGCTCATTCGTCGCACGATGTATGGGGCACTAGCCTTTTTGCCGATTCCTGCAGTTGTCATTTTTGGAGACTTGGGGCCAGTAGTTGGTGACACGCTAAAGCGCACCATGTGGAGAGCCGGGACCAGACTGGCAAAGGACCCTACTGGTATTCCAATCAAGGCTTCGGAAGTCACCGTTGGTTCTGTCTTCCACGTCATCCCAGAAGGCTTAGCCGAACTCGAAGAGCACAAGCTCGAGGAGAAGGCAAAGGCCGCTGTCCTTCTCGTCAGAGTAAACCCAGGCGTTTTGAAGGAAGCTCCCGAGAAGGCCGGCTGGAGCTATGACGGTATCGTTGCCTATTCCAAGATTTGCACCCACGTGGGCTGCCCAGTGGCTCTTTATGAGCAGCACACTCACCACCTGCTGTGCCCATGCCACCAGTCGACCTTTGACTTGGCAGATCACTGCAAGGTTGTATTTGGTCCTGCAGCACGACCACTACCCCAGCTTCCAATTGCGGTTGACGCTGAGGGTTACCTGATCGCCCAAAGCGATTTCCTTGAGCCGGTAGGCCCAACATTCTGGGACATGAGGAAGTAAGAAAATGACTAGTCAAGTTCAAGAGCCAAAGACAACAATTGGTAAAACTGCCAACTACTTTGACGAGCGCCTGGGTCTTGGTGGTTTCACTAAGTTCTTCGCAAGAAAAGTATTTCCAGACCACTGGAGCTTCATGCTCGGCGAGGTTGCGATGTGGTCCTTCGTGGTGGTCATCATCACCGGTACCTGGCTAACCTTTTTCTACCAGCCATCCATGGCTCACACCTACTACGACGGTAGCTACGCACCTTTGAAAGGTGCAGAGATGACTGTCGCGTACGCCTCCTCTCTGGACATCAGCTTCGATATTCGCGGTGGGCTGATCATGCGACAGATGCACCACTGGGGTGCTCTTCTATTTGTCGCTGCAGTTGGCCTTCACATGCTTCGTGTTTTCTTCACCGGCGCATTCCGCAAGCCACGTGAGCTGAACTGGGTGGTTGGCTTCTTGCTATTCATCATGGCTATGGCCGCAGGTTTCACCGGTTACTCACTTCCAGATGACCTGCTATCGGGTAACGGTCTAAGAATCATCGATGGAATGATTAAGGGAATTCCACTAATTGGTCCAGCCATCAGCTCGGGTCTATTTGGTGGGGAGTTCCCAGGCACCGAGGTCATTGCAAGGCTCTACGCTTTGCACATCATGATTGTTCCAGCAATCATGATTGTGCTAATTGGCATCCACCTAATGATGCTTATTATTCACAAGCACACCCACTACTCGGGTCCAGGTCGCACCGACCAGAACGTCGTTGGATACCCGCTTATGCCTGTTTATGTTGCCAAGGCTGGAGGATTCTTCTTCTTGGTCTTTGGTGTTATTGCAGGTATTGCAGCGCTGTTCACCATCAACCCAATTTGGAACTACGGACCCTATGACCCATCTCCAGTTTCCGCTGGTACTCAGCCAGACTGGTACATCGGTTGGCTGGATGGTGCCCTTCGATTGGCACCTAGCAACTGGGACATTTCGGTCTTTGGCTTCATGATCCCAATGGGTGTCATGGTTCCACTGGTGGTCTCTCTTGTGTTCCTGGCGCTTGTTGCCGTCTACCCATTCATTGAAAAGTGGGTGACCAAGGATGACCGCGAGCACCACGTTCTAGACCGTCCACGCAACGCACCTACCCGCACCGCGATCGGAGCTGCTGGTGTGACCTTCTACGCAGTGCTATGGGCCGGTGCTTCCACTGACCTAATCGCTATCTACTTCCAGATGTCGTTGAACCACGTCCTGGTCTCGATGCAGGTGCTTCTGCTGATTGGTCCAGTGATTGCGTACTGGGTCACCAAGCGAGCTTGTATCGCGCTGCAGCGCAAGGACCGTGAGATCGTCCTTCACGGTCGTGAAACCGGTCGTGTAGTGCGACTGCCGCACGGTGAATACATTGAGGTCCACGAACCACTTGACAAGTATGAGCTTTGGAAGCTTGTTGACTTTAAGGACTACGAGCCGATCATGCCAAGGCCAAATGCCCAAGGAAAGATCACGCTTTCTGCAAGATTGCGCTCAGCGCTTTCACGAATCTACTTCGAAGATCGAATTGCACCTGTTTCAAAGGCTGAATACGAGCTTGCTCACGCAGACCACTCACACGAGGCAATCGCTGAGGAGAAGCCAAAGCGTAAGCCAAGAGCGAAGCAAATCTCCAAGTAGGAAAAGCTCCAAACAAAAAGACCGTCCTGGTTATCCGGGACGGTCTTTTTAGTTGGGATGGTGGAGATGCCGGGAATCGAACCCGGGTCCACTACAACGATCGTGACCCTTCTACGGGTGTAGCTTCATA
>CBFIEQ010000009.1:0-29703 GCA_965661645.1 uncultured Aquiluna sp. | reverse complement strand
AGCGAACTTTTGACCATTGGCGGTGTTGTCCATTGCCAGTTCAGCCTCAATTGCGGCAAAGTCTGCTCTGCCGCCAATGACCAATCCGGTTAGTAACTCCCAGCGCAGATCGGCGTCCAGTGTCAGGCCTGCAATTGATTTGGTTCCTGCATAGAGCTCAGCCAGCCAATCCAGCTGCACCTTGGTTCTTGCGAATTGAGGCACGAACTTGGCAAATTGCAACTGAGAGTCAGATCCTGGCTCAGCTTGCTCTGCCAGGTGAATCAATCCACTTGCAATCTTTTCCAGCGTTGCCTCTCGCTTGTGAGGAGCGACATAGAGATTGCCTGTGGTGACAAGCTGCCTTAGCAGGGTCAGGATCGTGGTGGATTCTGTTTCTTGAGCGATGTGATCCAGTACCAACTGAACGAAATCGCTAGCCGGTGCTTCGCCGTCACGGGTAGCATCCCAGGCAGCCGTCCAAACCAGCGTTCTCGCAAGCGAGTCTTCAATTTTTGAGAGCTTCGCCATTGCAAAGATTCGCGACGGCTCATCGAGTCGGATCTTGGCATAAGCCAGATCATTGTCGTTCAGTAGGACAAGCTGTGGTCTAGCCTTACCTCCCAATTCGTTGACAATGGTTACAGGTCCGTCAACATCTAGCTCCTGATAGTGACTTCGGATCACCTTGTCACCCTCTAGGTTGAAAAACCCAATGCCCATTCTGTGGGGCCTTTGGTGATCATGACCCTCTTGTGTGGTCTGAATGATTTCAAAGCGGGTGATGTTGTTATCGGCGTCCACTTCAATTTCTGGCTTCAGCGTGTTCACCCCAGCGGTCTCAAGCCACAGCTTGGACCAGCCTGAGAGGTCGCGACCACTGGTGGCCTCGAGTTCAACCAAAAGATCTTTCAGCTCGGTGTTTTGCCACTGGTGCTTCTTGAAGTAGCGGGCGACACCCTCAAAGAAGGGTTCCCTACCAACCCATGCCACAAGCTGCTTGAGGACCGAGGCTCCCTTGGCATAGGTGATGCCATCAAAGTTAACCTGAACATCTTCCAGGTCATTGATGGTTGCCACTATCGGGTGAGTGGAGGGAAGCTGGTCTTGTCGGTAGGCCCAATTCTTTTCCAGGGCTGCGAAGGTGGTCCAAGCTTCGGTCCACTCGCTTGTCTCTGCAGTTGCGAGTGTAGAAACGTATTCAGCGAAACTTTCATTTAGCCATAGGTCGTTCCACCATCTCATGGTGACCAGATCTCCAAACCACATGTGAGCCAGTTCGTGAAGTATCGTGACCACTCGGCGCTCGCGGGTTGCATCCGAGACCGCTGAGCGGAAAACATAGCTCTCAGTGAAAGTTACCGCGCCAGCATTCTCCATCGCTCCGGCATTGAAGTCCGGCACCCAGAGCTGGTCATACTTCTCGAATGGGTATGGGAAATCAAATAGTTTCTCGAAGAACTCAAACCCAGCCTTGGTCTTCTCAAAGATGTATTCGGCATCCATGTATTGGGCCAGTGAGCCTCGGCAGTAGACACCCAGGGGAATCACCTTGCCGCTAGCGGAAGTCAGCTCATCTAGCCAAAACTTATAGGGTCCTGCAATCAATGCGGTGATGTAGCTAGAGATTCTTGGGGTCGGGGCGAAATCAAATCTTGACTTCCCGCTACCTAGTTCAACCTTCTCTGTAAGCGGGGAGTTGGAGATGACCTCCCAGTTTGAAGGTGCGGTGATCTTGAATTCGAAGGTTGCCTTCAAATCTGGCTGCTCGAAGACTGGGAACATTCGCCTGGAATCCGGAACCTCAAACTGGGTGTAGAGATAAACCTCACCATCTACCGGGTCAACAAAGCGGTGCAGACCCTCACCTGAGTTCGAGTAGATGCCAGTTGCCTCAATCACAAGGACGTTTTGGTCTTGGATGTCAGGTAATGAAATGCGGACGTTGTCAGAGTGAGCTTTCGGGTCCAGCGAAGCTCCATTCAAGACAATCGACTCAACCGAGGCGGTTTGGGCGTCTATGAAGGTTTTGGAACCCGCCTCGCCGCTAAATGAGATGGTTGTCTTGGACTTGAATGTTTTCTCACCCTCAGTGACATCGAGTTCCACCAGGTAGCTCTGGGTGCTTACTAATCCGGCTCGATCTGCGGCTTCTCTTTGGGTGAGGTTTTCACCTGGCATTTGTGTCTCCATTGGTAGTGAGTAGGTTTCAAGCCTATGAGATTTTCACGGCTCATCCTCCAAACCCTGACGAGCTGCTCTAATGACGGGATTGTCTGGGATGATTGTCTGCATGAAAAGACTCTTGCTCGCACTTGCACCAATCTTTTTCATCGCAGCTTTTTGGTTTTTTGTTGAGTCAAACCGTTTGTCATTTCCCGACCCGGTTGCAATTCACTGGGGGATAGGCGGGGAACCGGATGGTTTTGGTCCCCTCAATGATCAGTTGGTATTGTCTATTTTCACGCTTTCGGCAGTGGGTCTGATTTGGGTGGCGCTTGTCTACCTTGGTGCAATTCCAGCCTCAGTCAGGATCTTGTTTTTAGCTGTCACGGGCTTTTTGTGGTTGGTGCTATTTCTAATTTTCAGTTACACCCTCGTGATTCAACTCGGACTTGAAGATGCTGGGGATGCGCGCATTGGAATCCTCTTTTTTCTTTTCCTTTTGCTTATCCCGCTGATTTTGCTGCCCTGGCTTTTGTCTAAGCCCCAGGTGGAACTGGGCGAGAAGCTCAAAGTTTCATATTGGAGAATTCCGCTGTTCATGACTGAATACAGTCAAATCGAGTTTGCCGTTGAGTCCGAGGCCAGAGCCAGAGACTTCGGTGGTCTGGGTGTTCGTTACGCAAATAAGACAACCGCATTTTTACCCTCTGGAGGGCCGTCGCTGGAACTGAGATTAAAAACAGGGGAGAAAATTTTGATTCGGACTGACAACGCAAGCCAGCTTGTTAGAGATATTCAAGACAAAGGAATTGGGAATTGAAAATCCACATCGCAACCGATCACGCCGGCATGGAGCTAAGCGCATTCTTAGTCGAAGAACTAACCGCTCTGGGTTACGAATTAGTTGATCACGGCCCGAAGGTCTATGACGCACTTGATGACTACCCGGGTTTTTGCATAGCGGCTGCTCAGGCGGTTGTGAAGGACCAGGAAGCCGGTGTTGATGCCCTTGGCATTGTGCTTGGCGGAAGCGGGAACGGTGAGCAGATTGCGGCCAACAAAGTTCAGGGCATCAGGGCTGCATTGATCTGGAATGATTCCACCGCGAAGCTCGCTCGTGAGCACAACGACGCGAATATCGCTGCTGTTGGTGCTAGACAGCACTCAAACTCTGAGGTTCTTGAATTGGTCAAGGCTTTTATTGCGGAGCCGTTCTCATACGACGAGCGTCACGTTCGTCGTATTGGCAAGATCGCAAGCTTTGAAAGAACTGGCGAGGTTATCTACTAGTCCATGCCTGAAGGCCACAGCGTTCACAGAACTGCCAAGCAGTTTCAAAAACACTTTCTGCATCAAGCCACCCAAGTTTCGTCGCCGCAGGGGAGGTTCACTGACGCTGGCCTAATTTCCGGACAGCAGCTCACAAAAAGTGAGGCCTGGGGAAAGCAGCTTGTGCTGCACTTTGAAACTGCGGCCGTTCGAGTCCACCTTGGTATCTATGGGAAGTGGAGCTTTAGAGTCTTCGATCAAAATCCTCCAGAGCCGGTGGGGCAAGTCAGGGCAAGGTTTCTAACCGAAACTCACGTGGTTGACCTGAGGGGGCCAACTGCTTGTGAGGTTGTGAGTTTTGAGCAAATCCCGGTGCTGTTCGAACGCCTTGGCCCCGACCCGCTAAGAGCGGATTCCAAGGGAGCCTCACGCGATCGCTTCATTGCGAAGGTGAAGTCACGAAAAGTTCCGATTGGGCAACTGCTGATGGATCAGAGCGTGCTGGCGGGGGTAGGGAATGTCTATCGGGCTGAATTGCTCTTTCGGGCCAACCTCTCTCCCTTCAGCCCGGGCTATCTGGTTCCTGAGGAGCTAGTTGGTGCAATTTGGGATGATGCCGTCACGCTCATGCCGCTTGGAGTCCGGACTGGCTTGATGCTCACCCGTGATGGGTATCTCAAGGGCAGGCCCAAAAAGGATGACCGTTACAACGTCTATAAACGCGAGGGGTTGCCATGCAGAGCATGTGGACAATCGATCGCAATTGATCTCATGCAAGCTAGAAAGCTTTACTGGTGCCCTAGTTGTCAGGCATAGGCTGATGCCATGAGTGCACAGATGCGGGCCATCAAGACTTTTTTCAAAATAAGAAAGAGCCTGGGGTTTGCGGCATTCGGCAGGAAGTCAAAGCCCGCTGCAAAGCCAACCAAATCGCTTTTGGCAAACACGAACTTCTCAGCAAGATTTGATTTCGGGTTTGAGCTAAATGAGGTGACCCCAAAGACTGGCTTCTCGAAGGTGATCATCTATTTACATGGCGGGGGGTTTGTAAACGCAATTGCCACTCAGCACTGGCAACTAATTGAAGAACTTGCACAAAAAGCAGATGCCAAGGTTCTGGTTCCAAGATATGGACTAGCGCCGAATCACGACGTAGATGACGCTCTTGCATTCATTTCCCAGGTCTTTGATTACGCCAAAAGCCTCGGCAAGCCAATTGTCATGGCGGGGGACTCAGCTGGCGGAGGGCTGGCTGTGAGTGCCACAGTCCATCTCAATCTGCACGAGCAGGTTGACAAGCTGCTGCTCATATCCCCTTGGTTAGACAGTGATTTTGATCATCCAGAAATTGCTGAAGTGTTGGATCACGATCCTTGGTTGATTCCGGGTAGCCTGCGCAGGATAGCTGCCATATGGTCCGGAGAAGACAACCACCAGGACCCCAAGGTGGCGCCGGTCAGGGCAGACCTAAGGGGACTGCCAAAGACAAAGATGTTTATGGGCACCTGGGATGTGCTGCTTTTTGATGCCAGGCTGTTTTTTGAAAAGGCAACCAGGGCTGGTGTCGAAATCTCTTATACGGAGCACCCAGATGCGCTGCATGTCTATCCACTGCTACCAACGCCAGAAGGGGCTGGGGCAAGGTCAGAAATTTTGGACTTCATAAGTGGCTAGAGCGCCGGTTTCCTGGGTTTGGAGCGAGTGACGGGAATCGAACCCGCGTAATCAGTTTGGAAGACTGAGGCTCTACCATTGAGCTACACTCGCGTGAACCTTGTATTAGGTCCTCGCCTATTCTATGGGGTAGAGTGTGACAGTTCGAAATCCTCTCCACAGGATTTCGAACGTTCGGGATGTAGCGCAGCTTGGTAGCGCATCTGTTTTGGGAACAGAGGGTCGCAGGTTCAAATCCTGTCATCCCGACAAATTAGGACTTTTTGCCAATCAACCAATCACGGAGCTAAGTTGAAAACTAACGTCGAGAAACTAAACCCAACCAGAGTGAAGCTCACCATCGAGGTTGACCAGGCTGCATTCAAGCCAACTTTGGACAAGGCCTATAAGACAGTTTCCGAGCAGGTCAACATTCCGGGCTTCCGCAAGGGCAAGGTTCCTGCTGCAGTTTTGGACCAGCGAGTTGGGAAAGATGCGATCATCGCCCAGGCCATCAACGATGGCATGGACGATTTCTACCGCGAAGCCCTCAAGGTCGAAAAACTATTGCCACTTGGCACCCCACAGGCTGACATCAAGTCGGCACCGTCCGCCGATGACATCGCCAAAGAGCTGGTTATTGAACTCGAGGTGGAGATTCGTCCAGAGTTCAAGCTTCCGGAATACAAGGGAGCCAAGGCAAAGGTGGAACCGGTCAAGGTTGCGAAGATGGACATCGAGACCGAACTAGATGCGCTGCGTGCTCGCTTTGGAACACTGAACACCGTTGATCGCCCAGCAAAGATGGGTGATTTCACCACAATCGACCTAACCGCCGAGATGGATGGCAAGCAAATTGACACCGCAACCGACATTTCCTACGAAATCGGCTCGGGTCAGCTGCTGGACGGCATTGACGAGGCGCTGGACACCCTGACCGCAGGAGAGACCACCGTATTCCGCTCTAAGTTGGCAGGCGGCGAGATGGCAGGCCAGGAGGCCGAAGTTACCGTAACCCTCAAGGCAGTCAAGGAGCGTGAGCTTCCAAAGGCCGATGATGACTTTGCTCAGCTAGCGAGCGAGTTTGACACCCTAGAGGAGCTCAAGAAGGACATCGAGCAAAAGCTTGAGGTTCAGTTGGCTCGCAAGCAGGTCCTGCAGGCCCGCGACCTCATCGTTGACGACCTGGTTGCTAAGGCAAAAATCCCGGTTAGCGACGAGGCCATAAAGCGCGAGGTAGATGCTCACCTTGAGGGCGAGGGTCGCATGGAGGACGAGGTCCACCGCGCTGAGGTCACCGAAGAGTCAACCAAGAACTTCCAGGTTCAGCTACTGCTAGACGCAATCGTTGAAAAAGAGGAGATTCGAGCTGAGGACCAGGAGCTGATCGAGTACTTGGCAGCCTCTGCTAGGAACTACGGCATGGACCCCAACGACTTCATTCGTCAGGTTGCCAATGCTGGCCAGGTGCCGTTCTACGCTGGCGAGCTTGCAAGACGCAAGGCCGTTGACTTTTTGGTTGAACACGCTGAAATCACCGACACCAAGGGCAACAAGGTTTCTTACCAGTCCTAACGCCTGAGGCGAACAAGGCAGAAATCACCGAGTTCGGTGGCTAAGTTTGTGTTCGAAAGCTAAAGGAGTTCAGCATGGCAATGCCTAATTTGGACAGAACCGGCGTATTCGATCGCCTACTAAAAGATCGCATCGTCTGGCTCGGCAGTGAAGTTCGTGATGAGAACGCCAACGAGATTTGCGCAAAAATCTTGCTTTTGGCCGCAGAGGATGCCGAGAAGGATATCTTTTTGTACATCAACTCTCCGGGCGGCTCAATCACTGCCGGTATGGCAATTTACGACACCATGCAGTATGTCCCTAATGACATCGTGACCGTAGGCATTGGCATGGCAGCATCCATGGGGCAGTTCCTACTCTCTTCAGGCGCCAAGGGTAAGCGTTATGCGACTCCAAATACCCGCGTTCTTCTGCACCAGCCACTAGGAGGCTTTGGTGGTACTGCATCAGACATTCAGACTCAAGCAGAACTCATCATGTCGATGAAGCGTCAGCTCGCTTCGATCACCGCGGAGCAAACTGGCAAAACTCTCGAGCAGGTGATGGCAGATGGCGATCGTGACCGTTGGTTCACCGCAGCTGAGGCTCTGGAATATGGCTTCATCGATCACATTCAGGAATTCGCATCTCGATCCACTGGCGTAGGGAAGGCCTAAATCATGAGCTATCTAGAATCTGCCGCAGGTCGCATTCAAATGCCTTCGAACCGCTACATTTTGCCCGAGTTCGAAGAACGCACCTCTTATGGCTTCAAGCGCCACAACCCCTACACAAAATTGTTTGAGGACAGAATCGTGTTCTTGGGCGTTCAGGTTGATGACGCTTCTGCTGATGACATCATGGCTCAACTTTTGGTCTTGGAGTCTCAAGATCCAGATCGCGACATCACGATGTATATCAACTCGCCAGGTGGTTCCTTCACTGCGCTAACTGCAATCTACGACACCATGGAGTACATCAAGCCGCAGATTCAGACCGTTTGCCTAGGGCAGGCTGCTTCAGCTGCAGCAGTTCTTCTGGCGGCGGGTGCCAAGGGCAAGCGTCTCGCACTCCCAAACGCCAGGATTTTGATTCACCAGCCTTCAGCTGGCAGTGGCGGTCAAGGACAGGCATCAGACATAGAGATTCAGGCGAAAGAGATCATGCGCATGCGTGAGTGGCTTGAGCACACCTTGTCAAAGCACTCTGGAAAGAGTGTCGAGCAGGTGAACAAGGACATTGACCGAGACAAGATCTTGACGGCTCAAGAGGCCATGGAGTACGGACTTATCGATCAGGTGCTAACTTCCCGCAAGAGTGTCTAGCCCACTCACCAGGGTAACTAGCGTGGCGTTGCAAAGCCTCAATGTCCAAGCCTGGCTATAGGGTTTTCTTATGACGTTATCCGAGACCAGTGAGCTTTTGAAGTGCACTTTTTGTGGCAAATCTCAAAAGCAAGTCCGCAAGTTAATTGCGGGCCCGTCGGTGCACATTTGCGATGAGTGCATCGAACTGTGCAATGAAATCATTGAAGAAGAGCTCGGAGCCGTCGTCGAGACAAAGAGTGAATCCCTCGACCTCCCAAATCCCAAAGAAATCAAGTCTTTTCTTGATGAGTACGTCATTGGTCAAGACGACGCCAAAAAACAATTGGCGGTGGCCGTGTACAACCACTACAAGAGAATTCGCGCTGCTGGCACACTAACCAACCAGGGCAAGAGCCACGATGACATCGAAATCGCCAAGTCGAATATCTTGATGATTGGTCCGACCGGGTGCGGTAAGACCTATCTAGCTCAGACATTGGCCAAGAGACTCAACGTCCCGTTTGCGGTTGCGGATGCAACCGCCCTCACCGAGGCCGGCTACGTCGGTGAAGATGTGGAAAACATTCTCTTGAAGCTTTTGCAGGCCGCAGACTTTGATCCCAAGCGAGCTGAAACCGGCATTATCTACATCGACGAGATCGACAAGATTTCTCGAAAGGCCGAGAACCCCTCAATCACTCGAGATGTTTCCGGCGAGGGAGTTCAACAAGCTCTATTGAAGATTCTCGAGGGCACAGTAGCCTCTGTTCCTCCTCAGGGTGGGCGCAAGCACCCGCAGCAGGAGTTCATCCAGATTGACACAACCAATGTCCTGTTTATAGTCGCAGGAGCCTTCGCAGGTCTTGAGACGATTGTCGGGGAGCGCACCGGCAAAAAAGGAATTGGCTTTGGCGCTCCGCTGAAAGAGCGGACCGATTCACAAAACGTTTTCCGCCAAGTTCAGCCCGAGGATTTGCGTAAATTTGGCCTGATTCCCGAATTCATTGGTCGATTGCCAGTAATCGCGACGGTTGAACAGTTGGACAAGGCGGCTCTAATCTCGATTCTCACCGAGCCCAAGAACGCACTCATCAAGCAGTATCAACGAATGTTTGAAATCGATGGTTTTGAACTTTATTTTGAACCTGATGCGATAGAACTCATTGCCGACGAGGCGCTCGAGCGTGAGACTGGTGCTCGTGGCCTGAGGGCAATTCTTGAGGAAACTCTAGGTCCAGTGATGTTTGAGCTACCGGGCAGTGAGAACTTCGGTCAGGTTGTGATTACCGCCGATATCGTAAAAAACAAGTCACTTCCGGAAGTTAGACCCTTGCCTGCTCGGTTAAAAGACAAATCCGCCTAGGCGCTAGAAAATTTCTAAGTCTCAGGTCCTCGCACCGTTTCTGGCCGGAACGGTTGCTTCCACCACTGGTTCGATTGCGACATTTGGAATTGCCATCGCTGGACTGAGTGCCATGGGAGCGTCGAGCACTCAGATAGCAACCGCGCTATTTGTGATGCTAGTTGGCTACGGGGTGCTGTCTATCGGTTTGAGCGTTCACCTGAAGATTCCTGTCAGTATCGTTTGGTCAACGCCCGGGGCAGCCTTCTTGGCAACCAGCGCAGGCCTAGGTCTTAGCTTTGAACAGGCCGTCGGGGCGTTTATCTTTTCTAGTTTGCTCATTGTTCTCACCGGCGCTTGGCCAGCAATGGGAAGACTAGTTGGCAGGATTCCCCCTCAAATATCTGCCGCAATGCTGGCAGGTGTCATTTTTCCATTTGTTGCATCAATCGTGACTGCATCGGTGAGCTATCCATTGCTGGTACTGCCGGTGGTGCTAACTTGGCTGCTGGTCTCGAGGCTGCTGCCGCTCTGGGCCTCACCGATTGCTATTGCACTGGGGTTTTTGCTGATCGGATTCTCCCCTGAGGCAGCGGATTACTCTCTTGGGAGCTTTTGGCCGGAACTCGAAATAGTTGTCCCGGTGTTAGATTTAGGCGCAATTATGGCGATTGGCGTGCCACTGTATTTGGTGACCATGGCCTCACAGAACCTTCCGGGACTTGCAATCATGAGCTCGCTGGGTTTTCCTCTGCCAACCAGAAAGATTTTCCTTTCTACCGGCATAGGATCCGCTTTGTCGGGGTTCTTCGGTGGTTTTGGCCTCAACCTTGCTGCCATTACTGCTGCACTGAACGCCGATGGGGGCGCTGCCAAAGATCCCTCTAGGCGCTGGATTGCCGCTAGCTGGGGTGGCGTCGTCTACATCCTGTTCGCGCTTTTTGCCGCGCCCTTTGCCGCCTTCGTATTGGCAGTGCCGACAAATCTCCTCTTAGCTCTTGCTGGCATAGCTCTAATCAACACCTTTGCCGGAGCTATCAAAACAGCGGTCAGTGAGGATGCGACTCGACTGCCTGGAATTGTCACCTTCGTGATTGGCGCGGCGGGGATCACTGTCCTGGGAATTGGGGGAGCATTCTGGGCACTGGTTGTAGGGATCCTGGTTTGGTTGATCCAGAAAAAGCGCTAATTTAATCCTCTGCGTTTCAACAGTGGCTCGATGGACGGGTCGCGACCTAGGAAATCCCTAGCCATCTGCATGGAGTCTCTCGAGCCGCCTCTTGCTAGCAAAAGCTCAGCGAAACGTTTTCCATTTTCTCTGGTTAGACCACCGTTGTCTTTGAACCAATTGACGCTGTCAGCGTCCAGCACCTCCGACCAGATGTAGCCGTAGTAGCCGGCGGCGTAACCACCACCAAAAATATGAGCGAAGTAGTTTGCTCGATACCTCGTGGGGACAGCGTCATGGTTGAGGCCATAACTTTCAATAGCTTTCGCTTCAAATTCGGCTAAGTCAACCGGGGGCTTGGACTCGTGCAGTGCAAGGTCAAGAACTGCAGCTTGCAAATAGTGCGTGGTCTCGAAGCCCTGGTTGAAGGCCTCAAGTTTATTTAGCTTTTCAATCCAAGAGCTGTCCAGTTTTTCGCCTGTCTCAAAGTGAACGGCGTAGTTCTCGAGAACTTCTGGCCACAACATCCACATCTCATTCACCTGCGACGGAAACTCCACAAAGTCTCGCTCAACGCTTGTTCCTGAAAAGCGCGGGTAGTGGACATCTGATAGCAAGCCATGCAGTGTGTGCCCAAACTCGTGGAACAGAGTATTTACCTCGTCGAAGGTCATCAGGGCAGGCTGATTCGCTGCGGGTTTGGGAACGTTCATGTTGTTTACAACAATCGGCTTCTTACCCAAAAGCCCAGACTGATCAATCAGATTATTCATCCATGCGCCACCAGACTTTGACGGTCTTGCATAAGGGTCAAAGATGTATAAGCCGCAATGCTCTGAGTCTTCGAAAAAGACCTCATAGATCCAATTGTCCGGGTGGTAGCCGACTAGGTCCTCGCGAGGTTCGAAGCGCAATCCATAGAGCTTGCCGGCTGCAAAGAAAACCCCGTCCTCTAGGACCTTCCGGAGTTCAAAGTATGGTTTGAGGGCTGCAGTATCAACCTCATAATCACGTTTTTTGAGTTGCTCTGTGTAGCGGTCCCAGTCGTAAGCTTCTAGCTTCGCCCCTGGATGCTCAGCGGTGAGCAGCTCTTTCAGAAGGCGACGCTCAGCGTCGGCATTTCGGATCGCGGCTGGTGAAATCATTGATAGCACCAGGTGAATGTTCTCGGGGTTCTTGGCTGTTTGTTGACTGGTGACGTAGGTAGCGTAGTTATCGAAGCCAAATAGCACTGCCTTTTGATGCCTGAGGTCGAGCATTTGTTTAATGACCTTTGTGGTGTTGTTGGCATTACCCCTCGAGCCTCGAATTAGAGTCCGCTCTAAAATCTCCTGGCGCAGACTGCGATCCTCGGCTTTGGCCAGCAGGGGATGACCCGAGTAGTTCATCAGCGGGATTACGTAGCCAGGTTTCCCTCGGTCTTCGGCAGCTTTTTTCAGGCTAGCCTTTTCCGATTCGGTAAGTCCTGACAGTCTGGAATCATTCTCGAGCTCTATGGCTAAGTCGTTGGTGTCATCTAGTAGCAACTTGTCAAACTCTGCGCTCAACGAGGCCAGCTGCTCGTTTATTTTGCTTACTTGTGCTCGCTCGGCTTCAGTGAGATCTGCCCCAGCGAACCTAAAGTCCTCCAGGTATTTTTCCAGAAGTCGTTTTGACTCTTGATCCAGGTTGAGATCAGTTCTTGTCTCGAGTGTGACCAGCCGGGCATAAAGTGCGGGATCCAGCCTGATGCTATCCATGTGGTTCGAGAGCCTTGGGGCTATCTCCGCTTCGATCTCCTGCAGGAACTTGTTGGTGTCTGAAGATGTCTTGTTGTAAAAAACCATCATCATTGAGTTCAGTAAATCACCCGAACGCTCCATGGCGATAAGAGTGTTCTCAAAGCTCACCTCAGGGTTTGACTTGATTGCCTCGAGTTCCTGGTTGTGAACCGCTATCGCGTGCTCAAAGGCAGGCAGATAATGCTCATCTTTCAGATTTGCGAAATCGGGGAGTTCATATTCAAGGGCACTCTGAGATAGCAAAGGGTTAGTCATGACCCAATGCTAAGGCCTACTGCGTGAAGGTTAGCTCCTGGATTACTAGCTCATCCTGCTCGATAATCTCGAGCTCTTTGATTTTTCCTACGTCTCTTAGGTCGGCGCTAATGAGCTTTAGGGCAGCGGGCCCAGAGAGCCTCATCAAATCAATCTCTGCCTTCATCGATAGCTTTGCGTCAGACTTGGATTTTCTGATCAAAATCAATGCCTGGCTGGCCACGTCCATCAGTTCCGGATTGTCACCTTTTAGCTCACTGGCTTGTGGCCAGGCTGCCTGATGAACGGAGCCCTGTTGCCACCAGCTCCAAACCTCTTCGGCGGCGAAAGGAATGAACGGTGCAAAGAGTCTGACCAAAACTCCAAGTGCTTCTCGAAGCGCCACGACAGCGCTTGCAGTCTGGTGCTTGGTGTGACCACCCAGCCCATAGGCTCGTTCCTTGACCAGTTCCATGTAGTCGTCTGTAAAGGTCCAGAAGAACGTCTCGGCGACTTCTAGCGCTCTGGTGTGGTCATACTTCTCAAATGCTACAGTTGCTTGCTCAACCACCTTTGCCAACTTGGCAAGCATTGCCAGGTCAATCGGTTCTGTCACCTGTGGGTCAGTAGTCGGGATATCGAAGCTGAGGCTGAATTTTGCAGCGTTCAGCAACTTGATTGCCAATCGTCTACCGATCTTCATTTGACCCTCGTCAAATGCTGCATCGGTTCCGAGCCTTGCTGATGCTGCCCAGTAACGAACCGCGTCAGAGCCGTGGCTCTCTAGCAGCTCGTTAGGAACGACAACATTCCCCTTTGACTTTGACATCTTCTTGCGGTCGGGATCTAAAATCCAGCCGCTGATTGCCGCATTCTTCCAAGGAAGCTGATCATGCTCGAGTTGAGCCCTGAGCAGGGTGGAGAAAAGCCAGGTGCGAATGATGTCTTGACCTTGAGGCCGAAGGTCGTATGGGAAGACCTTTGCGAATTTTCCTGGATCTGACTCCCAACCTCCAGCAAGCTGGGGCGTGAGTGATGAGGTTGCCCAAGTGTCCATAATGTCGTGCTCGCCTATAAAACCAAGTGGCTTGCCACGCTGTTCTGCACTGAAGCCCTCGGGGACATCCGAAGACGGGTCGACCGGGAGCTGGTCATGAGCTGGGGTGAGGGGGTTGTCGTAGTCCGGGTTTCCGTCTTGATCCAGCGGATACCAAAGCGGAATCGGGACACCGAAAAAGCGTTGGCGAGAGATTAGCCAATCGCCATTCAGGCCATTGATCCAGTCGTGCAAACGCACCCTCATGAATGAAGGGTGGAACTCAAGCTCGTTGCCGCGCTCTATCAAGCTCCCGGAGAGCTTCTCATCGTTCCCACCGTTTTTGATGTACCACTGCCTGGTGGAAACAATCTCAAGCGGCTTGTCACCCTTTTCAAAGAACTTCACTGGGTGAGTGATGGGCCTTGGTTCTCCGACCATGTCGCCAGTTTCCTGCATCGTTTTGACCAAGATGTCCTTTGCGCTGAACACGGTTTTACCGGCCAATTCTTCATAGAGCGCTAGGTTCTGAGAGGATTTGATGGCCTCCGGGGCTTCAGATATAAAGCGTCCGTCAAAGCCAATAACCGCCCGATTGGGAAGCTTAAGCTCTCGCCACCAGATAACGTCTGTCACATCACCAAAGGTGCAGCACATCGCAATACCCGAGCCCTTGTCTTTTTGAGCGAGTCGGTGAGCGACAATCGGAACCTCGACTCCAAACAGTGGAGTTTTGGCCGTTTTACCGAAAAGGTGTTGGTAGCGCTCATCATCTGGGTGGGCAACCAGAGCTACACAGGCTGGGATCAGTTCAGGCCTGGTGGTCTCAATGAATATCTTTCCGTCTGGCCCATCAAATCCCAGCCGGTGATAAGCACCTGGAACTTCTTTGTCCTCAAGCTCGGCCTGGGCCACCGCCGTCCGGAATGTCACATCCCACAGCGTCGGGGCTTGGGCGCTGTAAGCCTCGCCGCGTTCGAGGTTCTTTAGAAACGCGAGCTGAGAGATGCGCTGAGCATGAGAGGAGATCGTGCGATAACTCTGTGACCAATCAACCGAGAGGCCAAGGTTGCGCCAAAGGTTCTCAAATGCCTTCTCGTCCTCTTCGGTCAGCACCTCGCAAAGCTCGATGAAGTTTTGTCTAGAGATCGGCATTTGGTCGGCCGCCTTCGAGGACTTGTTGTCTCCGCCAACCTGGGGTGGAGTGAAGGTTGCCTGGTAGGGAAGGGTCGGATCGCAGCGAACTCCGTAGTAGTTCTGGACTCTTCTTTCGGTTGGCAGCCCGTTGTCATCCCAGCCCATTGGATAGTAAACGCTGTAGCCACACATGCGCTTGTATCGCGCTACAACATCCGTGTGGGTATAGCTAAAGACGTGGCCCACATGCAAGGAGCCTGATGCGGTTGGCGGGGGAGTGTCGATTGAGTAGATGTTCTCTTTAGGTGCGCTCTGGTCAAATGCGTATGTGTTTGATTCTTCCCATACGGGGACCCACTTTTGCTCCAATCCATCAACAGTTGCCTTTTCAGGCGTGGCGGCAGCTCGAAGCGGTTGGGGCAAGTGGTTAGTCAAAAGGGAACCTCGGGTTAGTCAACTGCTCTAGATTAACATTGTTAAAGCCAATTACCTTTTGAAAGCCGTGATGTATCCCAAGCACAGCAAGAACTCTGCCGTTCAAGCCTCCCCTAATTTCCCCGACCTGGAGCGCGAGATCCTGGACTACTGGGACAAGGACGGCACTTTTCAGCAATCCATAGACCAGCGGGTCCAAGAGGATGCCGAGGAATTCGTCTTCTACGACGGACCTCCGTTTGCCAATGGCTTACCGCATTATGGGCACCTGCTCACCGGCTACACCAAGGATCTCGTGCCGCGCTATCAGACCATGCGCGGAAAGCGCGTTGAGCGACGATTTGGTTGGGACACCCACGGACTACCAGCCGAAGTTGAAGCCGAGCGACTGCTCGGTATCTCTGGGCGTCCCGAGATTGAAAACTACGGCGTCGCCAAATTCAACGCTTTTTGCAAGACCTCGGTCCTGAAATACACCGAGGACTGGCGCAGCTACGTGACCCGGCAGGCGCGCTGGGTTGATTTCGATAATGACTACAAGACCTTGGATCAGAACTACACCGAGAGTGTGCTCTGGGCGTTTAAAGAACTCCACAACAAAGGACTCATCTATGAGGGCTTCAAGGTGCTGGCCTATTGCTGGCGCTGTGAGACTCCACTTTCAAACCATGAGCTTCGCATGGATGACGAGGTTTATAAAAACCGCCAGGACCAATCTGTCACGGTAACTTTCCCGATCATTCAGCCAGGTTCGGAACTTGATGGCGTAAACATTCTCGCTTGGACAACCACCCCTTGGACTCTCCCCACAAACTTCGCTTTGGCGGTTGGCCCCGAGATTGAATACGCGGTGGTTCACGCTCCAAATTCGGCCCTGGGAGACAAGCGCTACTTGTTGGCCACTTCTTTGCTCGCTGGTCACCTCAAGGAAATGGGTTTTGAGGATATGGATCAGGCCAACGCCGCGATCACCAAGAAGCTGAAGGGCAAAGAGCTTGACGGTATTCGTTACGAGCGCATCTTCGACTTCTACGCAGATCCCGAGAAGTATGAAGTTGAGAATGCTTGGCAGATCTTGGTGGCTGAATACGTCGCAGACACCGATGGAACCGGAATTGTTCACCAGGCTCCGGCGTATGGTGAAGATGACCAGAATGTTTGCAACCTGGCAGGGATCCCCACCTACGTCTCCATCAATGAGCGTGGTCAGTTCAATTCCGTGATTGCTCCCTACCAGGGGCAGCATGTTTTTGAAGCTAATAAGCCAATCACCCAGGACCTCAAGTCTGCGGGCAGATTGTTCCGCCAGGCTTCCTACGAGCACTCATACCCGCACTGCTATCGCTGCAAGAACCCGCTCATCTACAAGGCCGTTAGCTCTTGGTTTGTCGAAACCACAAAGATCAAAGATCGAATGTTGGAGCTAAACCAGGAGATTAACTGGGTTCCAGAGCACACCAAAAATGGCAGCTTTGGAAAGTGGCTTGAGAATGTTCGCGACTGGGCAATCTCCCGCAATCGCTTCTGGGGAGCACCGATTCCAGTCTGGAAATCAGATGATCCAAACTACCCAAGACTTGATGTCTATGGGTCGCTTGATGAACTGGAGCGCGACTTCGGTGTTAGACCTAGCGATTTCCACCGGCCCGTGATTGATGAACTGGTTCGCCCAAACCCAGATGATCCAACCGGCAAGTCAATGATGAGGCGAGTTCCAGAGGTCTTGGACTGCTGGTTTGAATCAGGCTCAATGCCATTTGCCCAGGTTCACTATCCGTTTGAGAACCAAGAGTGGTTTGAAACCCACAATCCCGGCGACTTCATCGTTGAGTACGTTGGTCAAACCCGCGGCTGGTTCTACACTCTGCATGTTCTTGCAACCGCACTATTTGACAGACCAGCATTCAAAAACGCTATTAGCCACGGCATCGTGCTTGGTAATGATGGTCAAAAAATGTCCAAGTCATTGCGCAACTATCCGGATGTGAATGAGGTGTTCGATCGCGATGGCTCGGATGCTATGCGTTGGTTCCTAATGTCATCTCCGATTCTGCGCGGTGGCAACATCGCTGTCACTGAAGCAGGTATTCGCGAAGGTGTGCGCCAGGCCTTGCTACCGATATGGAACAGCTACTACTTCTTTGCTCTCTACGCCAATGCGGCCAACTACGAGGCAAAGCACAGCACAGCATCTACTCAGCTCCTCGATCGCTACATCCTTGCCAAGACATCGCAGCTGATCAGTGATGTTCAGGGTGACCTCGATGTCTTTGATAGTTACTCGGCGTCGGCCAAAGTCAGAGACTTCGCCGAAGTTCTGACCAACTGGTACATCAGGCGCTCGAGAGATCGCTTCTGGGAGGGTGATGCTGAAGCCTTTGACACCCTCTACACCGTCATGGAGGCTCTCCTCAGGGTCACCGCACCACTTTTGCCTCTCAGTACAGAGGAGATGTGGCGTGGGCTGACCGGCGGTCGCTCAGTTCACCTTGAAAACTGGCCAGAAGCCGCTATGTTCCCCTCAGACGATGAGTTGGTTCGAGACATGGACGCAATTCGCGATGCGGCGTCGACTGCCCTCTCCCTTCGCAAGGCCGCAGGCCTCAGGGTTCGACTACCTCTGGCATCGCTTACCCTCGCGGTTTCCTCACCTGCGAGCGTGAAGCAATATGCCGAGTTGTTGGCAGATGAGCTGAACGTCAAGCGCGTAGATGTGGTGCTGGCAGATGATGCGACCGCATCCGAGTTCGGCTTGGTGAAGTCGATCACTGTGAACGCTCGGACACTTGGACCACGGGTAGGAAAAGACGTTCAGCGAATCATCCAGGCCGCCAAGGCGGGGAATTGGTCAGAGAATGAATCAGGCGTTGTTGTTGATGGCACCGAACTGCTTGCCGGTGAATACGAGATCACCATGGTGGCCTCGACAGCTGAGTCTCAAAGTGCAGTTGGCCTCACCGCATCGGGCTTCGTGCTTCTAGATACCGCACTCACCGCTGAATTGGCCGCCGAGGGCTTGGCGCGCGACGCCGTCCGACACATCCAGCAGGCCCGAAAAGATGCAGATCTAGACGTTTCTGATCGGATCAAGCTCAGCTTGAAGGCAGACCAGGGCTCTCTCGTGGCGCTTTTTGCGCACGAAGAGTTCTTGGCCGCTGAAACACTTGCTACTGAGCTAAGAATCGAAGAGGGCGTTGGGTCGCTAAGTGTTGGTGAGAGCGGAATGATCTCGATAGAACTTGAAAAAGCTGGCTAGATGAGCGAACTAGAACAGGTGATAAGCGCGCTGTATGCAAGGCGCCCAGAGTCACAAATTGAACCTCGCCTGCACGCAACGGCGCGAGCAGTGGAGTTGATGGGCGACCCCCAGCGAAACTATCGCATCGTGCACATCACCGGAACTAACGGAAAGACCAGTGCGGCGAGAATGATCGAGCGAATCTTGCGCGAGCACGGACTAAGAACTGGAAGACTCACAAGCCCACACCTGGTTCGGTTCAATGAACGAATCGCGCTTGATGGTGAGCCGGTCGAAGACCAGCGCATCATTGATGTTTACAACGAGAATCTTGCGATTTTAGATTTGGTTGACAGTGAATTGGTCGCCAATGGTGAACCTAAACTGACTTTCTTTGAGGCCTACAACGCACTGGCGTTTCAGTTGTTCTCAGATGCCCCTATAGATGTTCTAGTCCTAGAGGTTGGCATTGGTGGAGAGTGGGATGCATCCAATGTTGCAGATGGGGACGTCTGTGTCTTTACAGCTATTGGCCTAGACCACCGAAAGGTCTTAGGTGACACGGTTGAGGAAATAGCAACCACAAAGGCTGGAATCATCAAGAGCGAATCAATCGTGGTTAGCAACTCGCAAGAACCAAACGTTGAGCGGATTCTGCGAGACAGAGCAGAGCAGGGTGCTTTTGTTGCCGGTGTTGATTTTGCTCTGATCGATGCAAGCTCTGATGGCTTTGGAACCAGGTTTAGCGTGCAGGGAAGCTTTGGAAGCTATCCGCAGCTTTGGATGCCGATAATTGGCACCCATCAGGCAGAAAACGCCGCAACGGCAATAGTCGCAGTGGAACAGTTTCTTGGCAGGGCGATAGCCGATGAGGTACTGAGGAGTGCCCTAGCCGACACTGTCAGCCCTGGCCGGATGCACGTGGTTTCAAAGGATCCGCTGGTGGTTCTTGACGGAGCTCACAATCCTCCCGGCATTAGAGCGTTCCGAAACAGCCTGCAAGAGCACTTTGCAAACCCAAGTTCAATCGGTGTTGTCGGGATGTTGGCAGATAAAGACGTTTACTCCTCGGCCCTCGAGTTTGTTGGCGTTTTTGATCATCTCATCATCACCTCTTCAAACTCTGAGAGATCGATGGGCGCTAGCGAGTTGGCTGAGATTTTCGAGGACACCGGTGTTTTTGTCACCGAGGTTATTGACGACTTTGAGACTGCCTATGACAAAGCGCTTAGGCTTTCAGAAGAAACATCCATGCCAGTTTTCGTCACCGGGTCGCTTTACCTGGTTGGAGCGGTGCTAGGTCTAATTCAGGAGAGAGTCGATAGTGAAGAAGAGTAAGTCCTCAAAGCGGGCACTGGCCTCTGTGGTTTTGAGTTTTGAGGCATTTGTGATTTTCTTTGCAACCCTTGCCGCCTTCGGGCTAAAGATAGGTGACCCAGCAATGGGACTGCCAGACACCCAGTGGATATGGGGCATTGGGCTCACGCTTGCGATTTTGTGTATTTTGACTCCCGCGTTGTTGAAAAGCCCTTTTGGTTATTGGATCGGCTGGGCTATTCAGGCGCTGATGCTCGTGAGCGGTTTTTGGCTGTGGGGGATGTTCTTGGTCGCCGGGCTCACAACCAGCATGTGGATCTGGGCACTGATTGCCGGTGGCACAATTGACAAGGCGCGAGCCAATTACCAAAAGCTCATGGAAGGGAACGAAGGTGGAGAGAACCCTAGTTTTGATAAAGCCTGACGGAGTTAGGCGAAACCTAATCGGCGAGATTATCTCGCGCTGTGAGGCAAAGGGTTACAAGGTCGTTGACTTGAAGCTAACCACTCCTTCGAGAGAGGTTCTAGCGGCTCACTACGCCGAGCACGAGGGCAAGAGTTTCTATGAGCCACTTATGGAGTTCATGTCATCTGGTCCGATTGTCGCGATGGCGCTCGAGGGCCAGCGGGTTATTGAGGGATTCAGGTCGATTGCCGGAACGACCGACCCAACAGTCGCAGCTCCAGGGACCATTCGTGGCGACTTGGGACGCGATTGGGGTACCACAGTGGTTCAGAATTTGGTGCACGGTTCGGACTCAGTGGAGAGCGCTACCCGAGAGCTCAAAATCTGGTTCTAAAGAAGTGTTGGCCAGAAGTTCCAGAAGTGCACGACGATAACTCCGATTAGAACTAGGTAGTTCAGAATCGTGAGCACCCAGGCCCACTCGTAAACAAATTCCCCTGCCGGCATCGCCTTTAGTCCGAGGTGACCCTCTTTGAGGTTGTGCCCAAGAATGCTCCAGAACAGTGGAATTGTCGCGGTCCAGGCAACCATGCAGTAAAGACACAGCGAACCGATATCGAACACCGATTGAGTGAACAGCCAGATAACAAAGCCCATCGCGAAAACGTGACCAAGCAAGAAAAGATTCCAGAACCAGCTAGCGAACTTGGCACCTGCCAGAATTGCAAACCCGATCACCACGGGAGCAAAGAAAGCGGCAATTCCAATTAGCGGATTGGGGAACCCGAGCAGCGCTGCTTGCTCGGAGAGCATGACGGACTTGCAACTGATGAAAGGTGAGATGTCGCACGGTGTTGCATATCCGGGGTCAGAGGCAACATTGATCCGCTCCAAGGTCAAACCAAACGAAGCGATCCAGCCAAGAATGCCAAAGAAGATTAGTGCGATGGGAAATACCATGGCCGAATTATCGCATTTTGATAACGAACATGTCATACTTTTAGACAGATGCGATCACACTCGCATCAAAGGTTTGGTCGAAGGGCGAGGCCCCGACAGCAAAAAGGATTAGATTCCGGCTGAGGCTTGAATCGTTACTGAAAGACCGGCAGGGTGTGAACCGCCGGAAAAGGCACAAGTGGCTAAGAAAAAAGAAGAAGCACCGGTAAAACCAGTTCCAGCGACAGCCCTGATTTTTCAGGCTCCTGATCTGCCAACCCCAAAGGTTGACGCCAGAAGCGGCAAGCTAAAGGTCGACGTCGAGGAAGCCCCAAAACCTGCGCGCGCTCCTCGTGAGTCCAAGCAGGCGGCAAAGCCCAAGGCAGCTCCCCAGGAAAAAGAAGAGTCTGGCTCAACTCGAATGGATGCCAAGCGCTCCAGACGACGCGACACTAGAGACTCCTCAAGACGTCGCTCATCTGTAACCGAGGCTGAGTTTCTGGCAAGGCGCGAGTCGGTAGATCGCAAAATGGCCGTTCGCGAGAAGGACAGTCGAGTTCAGATCGGTGTTTTAGAGGACGGCATGCTAGTTGAGCATTACGTTGCCGAATCCCAGGGCGGCTCGCTGATTGGAAACGTCTACATCGGAAAAGTTCAAAACGTTCTGCCCTCAATGGAGGCAGCGTTCGTCGACATTGGCAGGGGCCGCAACGCCGTCCTTTACTCTGGCGAGGTTGACTGGGAGGCAGCAGAGACCGGCAATCAGCCGCGAAGAATCGAGTTGGCGCTAAAGAGTGGTGACCAGGTCTTGGTTCAGGTAACCAAAGATCCTGTTGGCCAAAAGGGCGCCAGGCTCACTTCACAGATTTCGTTGCCTGGCCGCTTCTTGGTTTATGTCCCAGGTGGCAACATGTCTGGCATCTCGCGCAAGCTGCCAGAGGGGGAGCGACAGCGCCTGAAGGCGATTCTAAAAACCGCACTACCTGA
This sequence comes from uncultured Aquiluna sp., assembly GCA_965661645.1. Taxonomy (GTDB): domain Bacteria; phylum Actinomycetota; class Actinomycetes; order Actinomycetales; family Microbacteriaceae; genus Aquiluna. Next base: position 7,755 of record CBFIEQ010000009.1, on the reverse strand, counting down.
GGATGCGGGAGTAATTGTGAGAACGGCTGCCGAGGGTGCGACCGAGGAGCAATTGATTCTCGATGTTGAGAGACTCAAGAAACAGTGGGAAGAAATCTCATCACAGGTTGAAAAGGGTAAAGCGCCCCAGCTGCTGCACTCTGAGCCGGACCTGTTGGTCAAGATCATTAGAGATGTCTTCAATGAAGATTTCTCAGAACTGGTGGTCTCTGGTGAAACAGCCCTAGACACCATCAAGGACTACCTAGAATCGGTCGCTCCGGATCTGGTTGAGAAACTCATTGCACATCAAAGTGATGAAGACATCTTTGATCGTTTTCGCATTGGGGATCAGATCGTAAAGGCTCTGGACCGAAAGGTTTACTTACCGTCAGGTGGCTCTTTGGTGATTGACCGAACCGAAGCCATGACCGTTGTTGACGTGAACACCGGCAAGTTCATCGGTTCTGGTGGAAATCTCGAGCAGACCGTCACCAAGAACAACCTTGAGGCGGCAGAGGAGTTGGTCCGTCAGCTCAGGTTGCGTGATATCGGTGGCATCGTGGTTGTTGATTTCATTGACATGATCCAAGAGTCGAACCAAGAGATGGTTCGTCGTCGGCTACTTGAGTGCCTATCTCGAGATCGAACCAAAAACCAGGTCGGTGAAGTCACCTCACTTGGTCTGATTCAGATGACCCGAAAGAAAATTGGGCTGGGATTACTCGAAACCTTCTCGGAACCTTGCGAGTGTTGCGCTGGACGCGGTGTCGTTGTCCACGATGAGCCAAGATTCAAGATGCCCGAAAGCGCGCCGAAGAAGGGCAAGAAGCGAGAGAAAACCAAACCCGAGGTTGTCAAGAAAGTTGTCACCCCCGAGCAGGCCGACGCATTTAAGTCAGTCGTGAACAAAATTGCAGCAGCAGGACACTTCGAAGAGCCTGTAGTCATAGAGCTCGAGAAGGAACCTGAGGGTAAAACCGAAATTTTGAACGCGGTTTTGGAATCATTACCGGATCCAGAACCTAAGACGAAGCCAAAAAGACGGCGTGCTACCTCTGGTGGAATTCTGAAGACTCAGGAATCGGAGAATTAGCGGTTCCATGGTGTTGACCAAACCAGGGTTTGTTCACTAGAATTCAACGCTGTTGCCCAATTCAGATTTTGGGCCAATTTCTTTCAAAGATAGGTTTCAAAGTGGTTTACGCAATTGTTCGTGCTGGCGGTCGCCAGGAAAAGGTTGAGGTGGGCACCATCGTCACCATGAACCGCATTGCCGCAACTTCTGGCACCGTTGAGCTGCCAGCTGTGTTGCTGGTTGACGGCGACAAGGTAACCAGCGACCAGAAGGCGCTAGCCAAGGTCAAGGTTGTTGCCGAGGTGCTAGAGCAGACCCGTGGCCCAAAGATCATCATTCAGAAATACAAGAACAAGACCGGCTACAAGAAGCGCCAGGGGCACCGTCAGGACCTCACTCGCGTTCAGGTCACCGAGATTAAGTAGGCAATAGAGATGGCATCCAAAAAGGGAGTTAGCTCCACACGTAACGGTCGCGATTCGAACGCTCAGCGCCTAGGCGTGAAGCGCCACGACGGCCAGGTTGTCAATGCCGGCGAGATCATTGTTCGCCAGCGTGGCACCCACTTCCACCCGGGCGTAAACGTTGGCAAGGGCAAGGATGACACCCTGTTCGCCCTAGCTGCCGGAGCCGTTGAATTCGGCGCCAAGGCTGGCCGCCGAGTGGTAAACATCGTCAGCAAGTAACAGATTTTTCCAATTGAGGCGGGCCGATGTGGCTCGCCTCTTTTGCTAGGAGGGCAAAATGATCACCTTTGTTGATCAGGTGACCCTCCACCTGCGCGCTGGAGATGGTGGCGATGGCTGCACCAGCATCAAGCGGGAAAAGTTCAAACCCCTCGCAGGTCCAGACGGTGCAGACGGAGGTGACGGCGGCTCCATCACTTTGGTTGCTGATAACAACACCACAACTCTGCTTGATTATCACCACAGACCTCACCGACAAGCGGAATCAGGTGGACCTGGAGCCGGTGATTTTAGAAACGGTGCCAGAGGCGAGAATCTAGTTCTTCCCGTTCCGGTTGGGACGGTAGTTAAGGACACCAAGGGCAAACTAATAGCTGATCTCGCTGAGGCTGGCATGGAGCTTCTGGTTGCCCAAGGGGGTCAGGGTGGCCTAGGAAATGCCGCTCTAGCAAGCCGCAAGCGCATTGCACCAGCCTTCCACCTTCTCGGAGTACCTGGGTGGCAGGGCGAGGTTGTCCTCGAACTAAAGACGGTTGCCGATGTAGCACTAGTTGGTTTCCCAAGTGCCGGGAAGTCATCGCTGATTGCAGCTATGAGTAGCGCTCGCCCAAAAATTGCTGATTATCCGTTTACGACCCTGCATCCAAACCTGGGTGTGGTTCAGGCCGGCGAGAATCGCTACACGATTGCCGACGTGCCTGGTTTGATTGAGGGTGCCAGCGAGGGCAAAGGCCTTGGGCTTGAATTTTTGCGACACGTAGAACGTTGCAGCGCACTTTTGCACGTTATTGACTGCGGAACCTTAGAGCCAGGTCGCGATCCTGTTAGTGACCTAAAGGTGATTCTTAGGGAACTTGAGAACTACCAAGTGCCAGATGGTCAATTACCACTGATCGAAAGACCACAGCTTGTTGCTTTGAACAAAATAGACATCCCGGAGGCTAGAGAGCTTGCCGAGTTCGTGGCAGCGGACTTTAAAGACCTTGGCTACCCGGTGTTTATGGTTTCAACGGCATCCAGAGAGGGGCTCAAGGAGCTGAACTATGCGCTGAGTGAACTGGTTTTGGAGGCTCGAAAAGCCGCAATCCCAGCTGCCTCAAAGCGCTTCTCGCTAATTAGCACCAAAAAGGACGACAGCAACTTTATTGTTCGCAAGGAATCAATTTCTGGCTCGGATGTCTATCGCATCCTTGGCGCTAAGCCAGAACGATGGGTCGCGCAGACAGACTTCAGCAACGCCGAGGCCGTTGGCTACTTGGGTGAGCGACTGCAAAAGCTTGGAATCGAAGACGAACTTCTGAAGGCGGGCGCTGTTGGCGGCTCAACGGTGATTATCGGTGAGGGCAACGGTGTGGTCTTTGACTGGGAGCCACTAATTGATTCGGTTGCCGAGATGGTCGAGGAATTCAGAACCGATTCCAAGGCCGACGGTACACAGCGGAGAACTAACCAGGAGCGCCGCGAAAAGTATTACGAGATGATGGACCAGCGAGCCCGTGGACGAGCCGAGCGAGAAGCTGTACGCGAAGCAAGCGTCTTCTTGGAAGAGGAAAAGTGAGCAGTGTCACAGCTCTAGCAGATGCAAAGAGAATAGTTTTGAAGGTTGGCTCCAGCTCCATAACCGGTGCGAATGAAGCCAACTTGCAGCTCATCGCTGACTTTTCACAGCGCATGATTGAGGCAGGTAAAGAGCTCGTGATTGTTAGCTCGGGCGCGATTGCAACCGCGGCACCGCTCTTGGGCTTGACCGTGAAAGCGGAGGACCTTCCCACATCACAAGCACTGGCCAGTATCGGACAGGCCAGGCTTATGGGCAGGTATGAAAGAGCTCTTGCGATTCACAATCTGATTCCAGGTCAGATTCTTTTGACCGTTGATAACTTGGAGCAGGAAAATACTGCACAAAACGCACTGTTAGCGATTCAAAGATTGCTAGAGATCGGGGTGGTGCCAATTATCAACGAAAACGACTCGGTGGCCACGTCCGAGATTAGATTCGGTGACAATGACCAGCTCGCGGCAAAGGTGGCCAAGCTACTTCACGCCGATCTCTTGATCTTGTTGAGCGACATTGACTCGCTCTACACCAAACCACCCGGAGACCCAGGAGCTCAGAGACTAGCGATCGTCTCAAGCGATTTTGATGTCGACTCAATTGAGGCATCAGGGACTTCCACCGGTTACGGCACCGGGGGAGCTATCACCAAGCTAGTTGCGGCGCGACTTGCCACTCAGGCGGGGATAGGAGTGTTGCTAACCAACACCTCAAACATTTCCAACCTCGACTCCACAGATGTTACTCACACCTGGTTCGAGCCTGCGGTTTAGAATCCCATCATGAAGATTCAGCAAATACTTGACGGCGCTAAGGCTGCGAAGCTGGCGTTAGGCCAGGCGAACACGGCGACTAAAAATGGCGTCTTGGCAAATCTGGCCATCTTTTTGGAGCAGTCTAAGGCAGAGATTATTTCTGCGAACAAGTTGGATCTTGAGAACGGAATCAAAAGTGGGATAGCCCAGTCACTTTTGGATCGGCTCTCGCTTGATGAAAAGCGAGTTCAGGCCCTTGCCGATGCCGTGCGGGTAATTGAGGGTCTCGCCGATCCGGTTGGCAGGGTTGTCGATGGCATGACACTCGCGAACGGCTTGGCGCTCACGCAGGTCAGGGTGCCCTTCGGAGTTGTCGGCTGCATCTACGAAGCCAGACCCAATGTTTCTATCGACATCGCAGCCCTCGCAATAAAGAGTGGAAATGTTGCTGTGCTGCGCGGTGGCAGCGCAGCTCTTGAGACAAACAGGGTTTTAGTGAAACTAATCCAGAACAGCCTGGTCGACGCTGGACTTCCTGCTACTGCCGTTCAGAGCGTGGATGATTTTGGGCGCGACGGAGCGGTTGAGATGATGCAGGCGCGCGGTTTCATTGACGTGTTGATCCCGAGGGGTTCCGCAAGTCTTATAAAGACTGTGGTCATGGAGTCCAAAGTGCCGGTTATCGAAACCGGAGATGGCATCGTTCACATCTTTGTGGACGAAACTGCAGACCTGGAAAAGGCGATCCCTATTATTTTGAACTCTAAGGTTCAGCGTCCCTCAGTTTGCAATGCACTAGAGACGCTTTTGGTTCATGAAAGTGTTGCGAGCCGGCTTCTTCCAGAGCTTGGGCTCCGGCTTCAGAACAGCGGTGTCAAGATTCATGGCTGCCAAGAAACCTTGAAACACATTCCTGACGCCATTCTGGCAACGGACGAGGATTGGGCTACCGAGTACTTGGCCCTGGAAATCTCAATTCGAGTGGTGGAGAACCTTGATCAGGCTTTAGAGCACATCGCAAGCTATTCAACTCACCACACTGAGTCCATTCTCACTAACGATGCGGCCAGCGCGGAGCGCTTCCTGGCAGAGGTGGATTCTGCCGCGGTCATGGTCAACGCTTCCACTAGGTTCACAGATGGCGGAGAGTTCGGATTCGGCGCCGAGGTTGGAATCTCGACACAGAAGCTGCATGCAAGAGGCCCAATGGGGCTCAAAGAACTTACCTCAACCAAGTGGTTGATTAGAGGCTCGGGGCAAGTCCGTAGCTAAACTATTAGAGGCGTAAAGGAGAACACATTGATCTACGCAGCTGAAGGTGCAATCGTTCACTACCAGGAGATACCAATGGAGCCTGTGCTCTATGGGGTTGTCGCCCTCGTGGTGATGATGGGTCTTGCATTGGTGACCTGGTCTTATCGTGACGTTGCAAACAGGCACTCCCACAAGAGCTCTTCACAGCAGGCTGGCCACTAGGTTTTTCGTGAATCAAAAGCGGCCACGCATTGGCGTGATGGGTGGAACCTTTGATCCCATCCACAATGGCCACCTAGTTGCCGCGAGTGAGGTCGCTGACGCCTTCGAACTTGATGAGGTCATTTTCGTCCCGACCGGCGTTCCTTGGCATAAAAAGGCCGTTAGCTCTGCTGAGCATCGCTATCTGATGACTGTCATTGCAACCGCAGCAAACCCAAGCTTTACCGTTTCAAGAGTGGACATTGATCGCCCTGGCGTCACCTACACGATCGACACTCTGAAAGAGATTTCAAGGCTTTACCCAGATGCTGATTTGTTCTTTATTTCAGGTGCGGATGCCATTGCCCAAATTTTGGCTTGGAAGGACATAGAGAAAATCTGGCCTTTGGCGACCTTCGTCGCTGTGACCAGGCCGGGGCACAAACTTGAACTTCCGAATACCGAGCAAGCCTCGATTGAGGTTTTGGAAGTCCCGGCACTGGCCATTTCTTCATCAGTTGTGAGGGATCGGGTAATTGCCAGTAAACCGATTTGGTATTTGGTACCTGATGGCGTTGTGCAATACATTGCCAAGCACGAACTTTACGGAGCAGAGAATTGACAGAGCTAACTCGTCGCCAGATGCGCGAACTAGAGCGTTCTGGTCAATTGACTGAAAAGCCGGAACAGGTGGCTAAGAAAGTTATAGTCGAAACACCTGATCCAATCTTGGTTTCTGCAAGCAGTTCGCCCGAATCACCGACGGCTTTTGAAAATTCACCAGGACTTGGCGATAGACCAATGACTCGCAGGGAGCTTAGGCTGCGCGCAGAGGCTGTTGCAAGCCCCTCACAGGCTTCTTCAGTGGGGAGGGCTTCTGCACTATCTAAATCTCTTCACCTAGAGGTGGCGGCGGAGCCGAAGATTGACAACCCTGCTACCAAGGTTGAACATGCGCCCGAAGTGCGCCCAAGGCTCAGTCGTCTTCCTGCTGTCGGGGAATCTCGGCGGGAGAGACGCAAGGATAATCACGTCATTGCCGAGCAGCCCGCATCTGCAATGGAATCAATCGATGTTGAGATACCGGAAGATGGCCTACGTGGTGCAAACTACCTAGGTGAGCTAAGCACGCAGTCAATCGTCCTGGAAACCGCGCCCGAGGCGCTTTCATTGTCTGTAGACACAGGGGAGATTTTCACCACCGGATCAATCGCGATCCTGCCCGATTCAACAGGTTCGGTAACCGGATCGCTGGACGGTGTTGAACTTGATAGCGATGAGGCGGTAACAGGAGTTATTTCAATAGTCGACCCTGTCAGCGCAAAAGATTTGATTGATCAGCGAAGCCCGCTGGGTGTGGTTCCCTCAAATGTGTTGCGTAAAGGCTGGTGGCGACCCTGGGCAGTCGGAGTGCTGTCCGTGATCATGGCACTAGCTGCCATACTTGCGTCCATAACAATCTTCAACGCACTAGGAGACTAATACTTGCCAGCAACCGCCGAGACTAAAGAGATTCTGGTTAGCGCTGCCAACGCAGCCCGCGAAAAGCTCGGTGAAGACCTGGTTGCATTAGATGTCACGGAACCTTTTGCCCTTGCCGAGATTTTTCTAATTGTCAGTGCCAAAAACGAACGTCAAGCTCAGGCCATTGCTGAAGAAATCGAAGATGAGCTTTTGAAACAAAAACTAAAGCCTCGCTTTCGTGAGGGCCGAGAAGCGGGGCGCTGGATACTTTTAGATTTCGGAGACCTCGTTGTTCATGTTATGCACGAGCAGGAGCGAGAGTTCTACTCGCTTGAACGTCTATGGCGAGACTGCCCAGTTGTCCCAACCACTTGATAATTGTGTAGACTAAGCGAGCTTTGGGCCTGTGGCGCAGCTGGTAGCGCACCTGCATGGCATGCAGGGGGTCAGGGGTTCGAGTCCCCTCAGGTCCACTCACGAAAACCTCGCTTCGGCGAGGTTTTTCGCGTATCCGTAACTTGTGTTGCAGCTGTCGGGAATAAAAATTTGTCTAGGGCCCTTGACTTAGTCTTGGAGGAACAATGAACATCAACCCACACGGAATTCATCACGTCACGGCTATCGCGTCAAACCCTCAAGCTAATGTCGATTTCTACACAAGAGTGCTTGGTCTTCGGCTTGTGAAACAGACCGTGAACTTTGATGCACCACATGTTTGGCACCTTTACTACGGCGATGAAAAGGGTTCACCGGCTTCGATACTAACGTTTTTCCCATGGCCTG
>CBFIEQ010000008.1:0-31179 GCA_965661645.1 uncultured Aquiluna sp. | reverse complement strand
CGGCAGATGGCTCATCTAGGAGCAGGACTGCAGGGTCCATCATGAGTGCGCGTCCCATGGCAACCATCTGACGCTCACCGCCAGAAAGTGATCCCGCACGCTGCTTCAGGCGTTTTCCGAGCTCTGCGAAGATCGAAACCACAAACTCCAAGCGCTCGTTGTAGTGCTTGGGTTGCTGAAAGATACCCATTTGCAGGTTTTCTTCGATGGTTAGCGATGGGAAAACATTGTTGGTTTGTGGGATGAAGCCCACGCCTTTGCGAACCAGCTCATTGGACTTCAGTCCGACAATTGATTCCCCGTTTAGCGTGATGGTTCCTTCACGAACCTTTACCAGGCCAAAGATTGCTTTGAGCAACGTCGACTTACCAGCACCGTTTGGACCGATGATTCCAACCAGTTCACCCTTGTCGGCATAGAGGTTGGCGCCATTCAGAATGTTGACGCCAGGTAGGTAGCCGGCAAATAGGTCTTTGACCTCAACTACTCTCTCGGTCATTTTCCCTCCTCGGGAATGATGTCGATGCGGCCGGTGACCACACCTAGGTCGGTGTCTTGGTGGGAGCCCAGGTAGGCATCAATCACTGCCTGCTCCTTCATGACTGTCTCGGGAGGTCCTTCGGCAACAACCTTGCCCTCGGCCATGACAACCACCCAGTCGGCGATGTGGCGAACCATGTGCATGTCGTGCTCCACAAACAACACCGTCATGCCCTCTTTCTTGAGGTTGATGACGTGGTCCAGCAAAGACTGCGTTAGAGCTGGGTTCACACCAGCCATTGGCTCATCCAGCATCACAAGAACCGGATCGGTCATCAATGCTCTGGCCATCTCCAGAAGCTTGCGCTGTCCTCCAGATAGCGAGGCTGCGAAATCGTCCTTTTTGGTGTCAAGTTTGAATCTTGCCAAAAGCTCCATGGCCTTGACTTCGATCTCAGCATCCTGCTTGCGCCAGCTGCCTGGAATTAATGCATTGAGAATGCTCTCACCGCGTTGGTCCTTAGCTCCAAGCTTCATGTTCTCCAAAACTGTTAGCAAGCTCAGTGCCTTGGTCAGCTGGAAGGTGCGGACCTGGCCAAGCTGGGCGACCTTGAATGAAGGTATTCCAGCCAGCGAGGTTCCTTCGAAGGACCAAGTTCCGGTGTCAGGGGTGTCAAAACCGGTAAGCAGGTTGAACAGAGTTGTCTTGCCGGCACCATTGGGGCCAATCAGTGCGGTGATGGCATTCTTTGGGATCTCGAGGTGCTCAACGTCGACAGCGGTAAGACCACCGAAGGTCTTCTTCACATTGTCAACAATGAGCATCGGATCTTTCTTGGCGCAGCCAGGGGCAGCGTCTCCGATGTGTAATCCGGTTGTCTTGTGTGTTTCGTTATTTGACAAAGGTCAACTCCCTCTTGTCGCCGAAAATACCCTGAGGTCTGTATATCACCAGCAGCATCAACCCCAGACCCACCAGCACGAACCTCAGCGTGGAAGCTTGAGTTGTCGAAACAGGGAGGATTCCCGAGACTGCGAGCTGAGACAGGAAGTTCGCGAGGAACGCCTGCAGCACCCAGAAGATGATTGCTCCGATAACCGGACCAAAGATGGTCGCAGCTCCACCGAGCAGCAGTGAGGTCCAAATGAAGAAGGTAAGTGAGGTGACAAAAACACCTGGTGACACGTTGGAGAATGCGGCAAACACTATGCCGCCAAGACCTCCAAAGACACCACCGATAACCAGCGCCTGCATCTTGTAGGCGAAGACGTTCTTGCCGAGGGCGCGAACCGCATCCTCGTCCTCACGAATACCCTTGATGACTCGACCCCAAGGGGAGCGCATCAGTGTCCAGAGTAGCCAGACGCAAATGCCCAGGATTGCGATACCGAACGTTAGAACCCAGATCGTCTGGTTGTTGAAGGTCAGAGGGCCAAACCCATATTCACCGACCGGGAATGGGTTTGCGTTTTGGAAGCCGGATCCGTCAGGCCTGGAGTTGAATCCAAACAAACCATCCGCACTTCCGGTGACATCGGTGAATGCGGTGGTGAGGAAGAGCAACCTTGCGATTTCAGCGGCTGCAATGGTGACAATCGCGAGGTAGTCACCTCGGAGTCGCAGGGTTGGTAGGCCCAGCACGATTGCAAACAGAATCGAACCGACTACACCCATCAGCATTCCGCCCCACCAGGGGAGGCCAAAAGTCAACACGGAGATTGCGTAGCCATAGCCACCAATCGCCATGAATCCTGCGATACCGAAGTTCAGCAAACCTGCAAAACCGAAGTGCATTGCCAAGCCAAGTGCTGCGAGAGCGAAGGCGATTGTGGTGGGCGTTAGAAACGCCTGAATGGTGTTACCAAGAATTGATCCCCAGTCCATGATCTACTCCTAACCAATCCTCTGTTTACGCCCGAGCAGACCCTGTGGTCTAACCAGCAGTACGACAATCAGCACAACCAGTGCCGCTACGTACTTGAGGTCTGCAGGAATTAGCAGTCCGGAAGTCTCAATCAGAATTCCAACAATTAGAGCTCCAAGCAGCGCTCCAAAAGCGGTTCCGAGACCACCGAGCACAACCGCGGCAAAGATAAGGAGCAAAATCTGTGTTCCCATATCCCACTTGATGCCAGGTCGGAAATAAGCCCAGAGCACTCCGGCTAGACCTGCCATTGCTGCAGCAATAATCCAAACAATTCGAATCACTCTATCGACATCAATGCCCGATGCGGCCGCCAAATCTGGGTTGTCTGAAATCGCTCTGGTTGCCTTGCCCGTTTTTGACTTGAGTAGCCAAAACGCGAAGGCTCCGATTACAACAATCGAGAGGGACATAGAGACCATGTCTGTGACGCTCAGTGCTACTGCTCCGAACAGTGGAATCTTTGGCGAGTCAAAACCTGGGAGCTGGAGTGTGCCACCACCGATAAAGAACTGAATCACGTATCTCAGCATCAGCGAAAGGCCGATTGAAACAATCATGAGTTGAACAATTCCAAGGCCTTTCTTGCGCACTGGCCTGAAGAGCCCGGCGTCCAGTGCCCAGCCAAAGCCGGCAGATAGCGCAACTCCAAGTGGGATGGCAATCCAGATCGGAAGACCCGTGCTGACTAGCAAGAAGGTCGCTACCGCTCCGAATGTAACCATCTCTCCGTGAGCAAAGTTAGAAAGTCCCGTGGTTCCAAAAACAAGGGATAGGCCGACAGCTGCCAGCCCGAGCATCAAACCAAAGTTGATGCCGTAGATAACTCGAGACACGATTTGGTCAAATATCGAAGTTTCGTCACGAGCTGCTTCACCGATGAAGAAGTTCTTTACGACTCGGTCGCTTCGACCAAACTCAACTTCCTGGGTCGCGCCGCCTTCAACGCCAAACTCACTTGAAGGAAGCGTGGATTCGTCAATGGTTACTGAGTACACGCCTCGAACTGGCACGCCGATGAAGTAGCGGCCTCGTTCGTCTGTGACGGTTTGGGCGGAGTAGCCCTCACCCTGCAATGAGATGCCGACGCCTTGAACTGGCTCACCCTCGATGCGCACGTTACCGGTAACCGCATCTGGAAACTCTTCACCAACAGCGTCGGCATTGGCTGGCGTGATGGCTAGCCCAAGCCCGACAAATAGCGAAACTATGCCGAAAATAATTATCTTGAGCAAACCCTGCGGTTTGCTAGTCGAGAGGAATTTCACTCGTCCTCCATGTCCATTGAGCAACCTTGCTCACTCTTGTCCCTCGAAAAGGGTATTGGACAACAATAGCAGTGCAACCGTTTTCACGCAGTTCACCCAATCACTATCGTTCGCAAAGCTTGGTTTTGGCTCGATTGGCTTGAGTAGGATTGGGACAGTTGCCGGCCATCACTTAGCGAGGTTTTTGTGGAATTGTCTGACCCATTCTCCCTGGTAGGCCTGACCTATGACGATGTCCTGTTGCTACCCGGTCGCTCGGATGTGATTCCCTCAGGTGTCAACACCGCAACCAAGGTCACTAGGAACATCTCTATCAACATTCCGCTGATTTCCTCAGCGATGGACACTGTGACAGAGGCCCGCATGGCCATTGCCATGGCCAGGCAGGGCGGCCTTGGCATCTTGCACCGCAATCTATCGATTGATCAGCAAGCGGGTCAGGTTGATCTTGTCAAGCGTTCAGAAGCGGGAATGGTTTCTCATCCAGTTACAACCACCCCATACGCCACCATCCAAGAGGTTGACGACCTGTGCGGCAAATACCGGGTCTCTGGACTACCGGTGATTGATGAGGATGGAACCCTGGTTGGAATTGTGACCAATCGTGACATGAGATTCGTTTTAGAAGTTCAGCGGACAACCACCCTGGTGAAAGATGTTATGACCCCGATGCCCTTGATTGTTGGCAAGGTCGGCATCAACCCAGATGAGGCGATGGCGATGCTCGCTCAGCACCGCATCGAAAAGCTGCCTTTGATCGACGACAATGGCAAGCTCCGCGGATTGATCACCGTCAAAGACTTTGACAAGAGTGAGAAGTACCCCAACGCCTCCAAGGACGGCGCTGGTCGTTTGTTGGTTGGCGCTGCTGTCGGAGTTGGTCCAGACGCCTGGGAGAGATCGATGGCACTGGTGGAAGCTGGCGCTGATGTGCTGGTTGTTGACACCGCCCACGGCCACAATTCTGCCGTCCTGGACATGATCGCGAAGCTCAAGAGTGAGCCAGTGGCGAAGCACGTTGACATTATTGGTGGAAATGTTGCCACCCAAGAGGGTGCTCAGGCACTAATTGACGCCGGCGCCGATGGCGTCAAGGTTGGAGTTGGTCCAGGGTCTATCTGCACCACTCGGGTAGTGGCAGGTGTTGGTGTTCCGCAGGTCACCGCTGTCTATCTAGCGTCCCTGGCGGCTAAGGCCGCTGGTGTTCCAGTGATTGCAGATGGCGGTCTGCAGTATTCAGGAGATATTCCAAAGGCCTTGGTGGCAGGTGCTAACTCAGTGATGCTTGGATCGTTGTTGGCTGGCACTGATGAAGCTCCAGGTGACATTACATATGTGTCAGGCAAGCAATACAAGACTTATCGCGGTATGGGTTCACTCGGAGCGATGCAATCCCGTGGCCAGCAGCAGTCCTTCTCTAAGGACCGCTACTTCCAAGACGATGTGCTTCGAGAAGACAAGCTGGTCCCAGAGGGGATCGAGGGCCGCGTTCCCTATCGCGGCACTGTCGCATCGGTTGTCCACCAGCTCATTGGAGGCCTCAGGGCTTCAATGGGTTACGTCGGCGGCGGAACCATTCCAGAATTGCAAGAGCGCGGCAAGTTCGTTCGCATCACGGCAGCGGGCCTGAGGGAGTCTCACCCTCACGATATTCAGATGACCATCGAGGCCCCAAACTATGGCACTCGGTAGGAGGCCACAATGAATGAAATAGAAATTGGCAGGTCAAAGCGCGCCCTGAGGGGATATGCCTTTGACGACATAGCGGTTGTTCCAACCAGAAGAACCCGCGACCCCGAGGATGTCTCAACCAGCTGGTCTATCGATGCCTACAGTTTCGAACTGCCAGTTGTGGCGGCTCCTATGGATTCGGCAATGAGCCCCGCGACTGTTATCGAAATGGGCAAGCTTGGTGGTTTGGGAGTTTTGGATCTGGAGGGTCTGTGGACTCGATACGAAGACCCTTCCCAGCAGCTTCAAGAGATTGCAAGTGCAAAACCTGAGGATGCGACCGCTGTGTTGCAGCGGGTCTATTCAAAGCCAGTGCAGCCCGAGTTGATCACCCAGCGACTCAGTGAAATTAGGGCTTCGGGAGTTAGCGTCGCCGGAGCACTGTCTCCGCAGCGAACAGCGGAGTTTGCCGACGTCGTGCTGAAGGCCGGTGTTGACATGTTCGTGATTCGCGGCAATACCGTTTCTGCTGAGCATGTTTCAAAAACTGTTGAGCCGCTGAATTTGAAGGAGTTCATCTACAAGCTGGATGTTCCTGTGATTGTTGGTGGAGCAGCCACCTACACCGCAGCCCTTCACCTGATGCGCACCGGCGCAGCCGGTGTCTTGGTTGGCTTTGGCGGCGGAGCTGCAGGGGCAACTAGAAAGATTCTGGGGATTCACGCCCCAATGGCAACCGCGGTTGCCGATGTCGCAGCGGCCAGGCGCGACTATCTGGATGAATCCGGAGGTCGCTACGTTCACGTGATTGCCGATGGTGGTCTTGGTCACTCTGGGGATATCGTGAAGGCGATTGCCTGTGGTGCGGATGCCGTGATGCTGGGCACAGTTTTGGCCAGAGCCAAAGAGGCACCGGGGCAGGGTTGGCACTGGGGTCAAGAGGCAGTGAACTCAACGCTGCCCAGAGGCAACCGAGTCTGGGTTGGCACCGAGGGTCCACTTGAGGAAATCATGAATGGGCCTGCGCAAAATGCCAACGGAACGGCAAACCTCATGGGTGCGCTAAAGCGCTCAATGGCGACCACCGGCTACTCGGACGTCAAAGAGTTCCAGCGCGTGGACGTTGTTCTAAACCCCTATCACTAGATGAAGCCAAGCTTCTGGGAAGTTGCGCGTCAGCCAAAGTGGCTGGCGGGTCTTTTGGTTGCGGCTATCGTGGCGGTGGTTTTCGCAGGGTTGATGCAATGGCAGCTGGAGCGCACTTTCAATGTTGTCGGTGTCTCGATTGATGAGCGTGAACCAGTTCCGCTTGAAACCTTGGCCGCTCCCGCCGAGCTAAAGCCCTTCGCCTTTGATCGTCTGGTCACCGCCGAAGTTGAACTCGATGCCGCAAATGCTTTTGTGGTTTCAGATCGCCTGCAGTTGGTAGACGGCGAATCTGTTCGCGGTTACTGGGTGCTTGCCAACTCCTATATTGAGGATGCATCTCTAACCCTGGCGCTGGGGTTCACCACCGAGCTTGCAAGAGCAAAAGAGGTGGCTGCCAACTTAGAACCGCAAACCGCCGAGATTTTGGGTTACATCCAACCAACCGAGGGGGTCAAGCCAAGGGTTGATGGAGTCTTGGGATCTGTGGTCTTGGGGGAGTTGGTGAATCTATACTTCCGAGAGCCAACCCCGAGCTATCCCATCTACTTGATTCTCCAATCCGGTATTGAAACCGAGCTTGATCAAATCTCGATTGAGATTAGGCAGCAAGAAATTGAGATCAACTGGCTGACCGCGTTTTACGCAGCGGAGTGGGCATTCTTTGCTCTCGCCGCCTTCTATGTCTGGTATCGAATGATTCAAGATTTCAGAATTCGAGAAGCGGACGAGAGTTTATAAAAACGTTATCTGTTTCTGTGGTTTTTTGCCCGTTTTGCTTTGTTTCCTGAGAAAGTGCTGCTAACTTGTCCAAAAGCTTCAGAAACGGACAATGGAGACCGCCGAAATGTTGGCAGAAGAACGCAGGATAAAGCTCGCTGAGTGGACTCAGGTCGACGGGCGCCTGGATGCCAACGATGCTGCATCAAAATTGGCGGTCGCGGTCGAGACAGTGCGCAGAGATCTCGATGTCTTGCAGCGCAGGGGAGTTGTTCGCCGAGTACATGGCGGAGCTATTGCTGTTGACAGGTTCACTCACGAGTACACAATCCCAGAGCGCCTTGGTCAAAACCTGGACCTGAAACAAAAGGTTGCTGCCGCAGCAGCCTCATTCATCCCGGACGAGGGTTGCATTTTTGTCGACGGCGGAACCACCGCTGGCCAAATGGCGGAGTTTTTACGCGATCGCCCAAAGCTGGTTGTTGTCACCAACAGCATCACGCTGGTCTCAAAGTTGGCTGACAGTTCAACCCAGACCCACATGCTCGGAGGCCGTATCAGGCCAGCATCGCTGAGCTCAGTTGGTGCCAAGACAGTTTCAGATCTAATGGATCTCAACGCTGACATCGCTTTTCTGGGTGCTAACGGAGTCTCATTCGAAGGCGGGGTCACCGCCTATGACACCGACGAGGCAATGGTGAAGAAGACCATGATGGCAAACTCCCTAGAGCGGATTTTGCTGGTTGACAGCGGCAAGTTTGGTTCTTCTTACCCCGCCCGATTTGCAACCTTTGACTCGTTTGACCGGGTGGTCACAAACTTTGATGCCGAGCAGCGTTACGTTGACGGCTTTAGCAATGCGGGGGTGCAAGTTGCGCTCGCTTAAAGGTTTCTCGAACCGAAACGCGGTTCGAGGAAGAAAACGACAGATGAGGGCTGCCTGCAAGCGAACCCCCATCTGCCGCTCTAACGAATACAACCAACTATCAGGAAGGTAGTACCCATGGCTAATTTTATCCCCGCCGGTGACGGCACCCATACCGGGTGGCGCGCTTCAGTGCAGAAAGTCGGCGGCAACCTAGCGGGCATGGTGATCCCTAACATCGGTGCATTTATTGCCTGGGGTCTGCTCACCGCGCTCTTTATCCCAACCGGATGGCTTCCAAACGAAGATCTGTCATCCATGGTTGGCCCAATGATCATCAACCTGCTTCCAATCCTCATCGGTTACACCGGTGGTCGTTTGGTGCACGGTCAGCGCGGTGCCGTCATTGGTGCTATCGCGACCGTTGGTGTGATTGTTGGTGCTGACATCCCAATGTTCCTAGGTGCCATGTTGATTGGTCCTTTGGCTGCTTGGGTTCTTAAGAAGATTGACGATGTGCTAGACCCTCGCACCCCAATGGGCTTCGAGATGCTAATCAGCAACTTCTCCCTGGGTATCACAGGAATGTTGATGGCGATCCTAGGCTTCCTAGGCATTGGCCCAACGGTCAACGCTTTCAGTGATGTTCTAGGTCGTGGCGTTCAGACCCTTATCGACACCGGCCTGTTGCCATTGGCGTCGATTCTGGTTGAGCCAGCAAAGATCCTGTTCTTGAACAACGCTATTAACCACGGTGTTCTGGCTCCAATCGGTGTTATCCAGGCTGAAGAGATGGGCAAGTCCATCATGTTCATGCTGGAGACCAACCCAGGACCCGGCCTTGGAATCCTGCTCGCCTTCTGGCTAGCCGGTCCAAAGATCCTTCGCGGCAGCGCACCAGGTGCAATCATCATTCACTTCTTGGGTGGTATCCACGAGATCTACTTCCCATACGTACTGATGAAGCCACTATTGGTTCTAGCTGCCATTGCTGGTGGTGCAACCGGTGTTGCTGTCTTCTCGCTAACCGGAGTTGGACTTGTGGCAACACCTTCACCAGGTTCTATCTTCGCCTACCTAGCGGTTACCCCTCCAGGAAACCACTTCGGTGTGCTACTGGGTATCGCACTCTCCGCAGCAGTTTCCTTCGTGGTCGCATTCTTGATCCTGAAGGCAACTGGCTCCAGCGAGGGCGAAGCTGACCTAGAGGCAGCACAGGCTAAGGCACGTGCGATGAAGACTGGCGCGAGCGAGTAATCATGGCAAAGGTGTCAGCAGACTCTGTAAAGAACATCGTGGTCGCCTGCGAGGCGGGTATGGGCTCATCGGTGATGGTAGCCAAGCAGCTGGCCAAGCAGCTGAAGGCCAACGGCATCGAGGTAACACACGCCCCCGTGAATCAGCTCGCCGCAACGCAACACGATCTAGTGCTCTGCCACCGTTCGCTCTCGCAGCGAGCCAAGCAGGCAGTACCAGAGTCGGTAGTCATCGCTTTTGACATGTTCCTCGGGGACATGAACATTGCGAGACTTGTTGGCGCACTCCAAACCGGTCAAGACATCTCAGATGACTGATCTGATTGTCCTTGACGGCATTTCGTTAGACGCTGCGGCCTCCTCCCCAGAGGAGGCCGTGGCGCTTAGCGGAGCGCTACTGGTTGCACTGGGTGCTGTAAGCCAAGAATATGCCGATGCGATGTGGGAGCGAGAGCAGAAATTCTCCTCTGCAATCGGTTTAGGTTTTGCAATCCCGCACGGTACCGATGAATCTAGGGTGCATGTGAAGTTTGACCAGCTGGTATTCCTTCGTCTTGCCCAAGAGATCCAGTGGGGTGATGAGACGGTCAAGTGTGTGCTCGGCATCGCCTCCCAAGGCGATGGCCACGTAGAGATTTTGGGCAACTTTGCCGAATTGGTGCAGGAAGAGAAGAGCTTAGAGCTATTGCTTTCGACCGGCACCAAGGCTGAGATTCGGGATCTAATCCTGATGAAAAACAGCAACAACTAGAACTGAGAATCAATGTTTAATGCGACCGGGCCGATAGCGGTTCACTTCGGTGCTGGCAACATCGGGCGAGGCTTTATTGGAGCTCTGCTGCAAGATGCCGGTTACCAGGTTGTCTTTGGCGATGTGAATCAAGAGCTGATCGATTCGATGCGCTCCCAAGGCTCCTACGTTCTCACCGAGCTCGGAGAGAAGCCGGTCAGCAAAATTTATGACAGCTACATAGTTTTGAACTCGATTACCGAATCCGAAGAGTTGAGCAACTGGATTGCCAAAGCCGACATTGTCACAGCTTCGGTGGGAGCAAACGTGCTCACCAGAATCGCGCCCAGCATCGAGGCTGGTTTGGCTATTCGCAACCAAGACGAAAAGCTTGTTGTGATGGCCTGTGAGAACGCACTAGGCGCATCCGAGATAATTCGTTCCGCAATGAGTGATCAGCAGCTGGCAAACAAAAAAGCGATTTTTTGCAATACGGCCGTTGATCGAATCGTGCCCTTGCAGCTCGAGCACTCTGAACCTGATGTTGCGGTCGAGCCATTTAGCGAGTGGATTATCGACAGCGCACCATTAGCGGGCAGAGTGTTGTCCTTGCCAGGTGCAACATTTGTTGAAGACCTAGATCCCTTTATCGAGCGCAAGCTCTACACCGTCAACACCGCGCACCTCTCAATCGCACTGATTGGTCAGTCGCTCGGACACGAGAGCGTGGTTCAGGCGATGGCAGATCCCGAGGTTATGCAACGGACCAATGCCGCGCTAGCGGAAACCAGTGCGGCTTTGATCCACAAGCACGGCTTTGATCCGGCCGCCCACAAGTTTTATGTCCAAAAGACACTCGATCGGCTCGCCAACCCAGCAATTGACGATGAGATAGTTCGCGTTGGCAGGGACCCAATTAGAAAGCTTTCACGGTATGAGCGCCTAATAGGCCCAGCTGCTTACCATGCGGAGCACATCGAAACACCACACGGGCTTCTAGATGTCATCGATGCCGCCTTGAGCTTTAGGTCTCCAGGAGATGCCGAGGCGGCTAGGTTGCAGCTCTTGCTTGCGACTTTGAAGCCCCAGGAGTTTGTCTTCGAAGTTTGCGGAATTTCGGCTGGGCATGCGCTTTTTGAACCGCTGATTTCGATCGTTTCACTTCACAAGAATTCATATAGCCCACAGAATCAACTCGGATAGCTTGGGATAGCTGCAGTTGCTAGCATCCCCTTATTAGGAGAGAACTAATGTCTACCATTTCCGCTCAGGTTGTAATTGAGGACCCAATAGGCTTTCACGCTCGGCCAGCGGGTCAGATTGTGAAGCTCGTTAAAGAAGCGGGCCTCGAGATTCGAATCGGGAAAGTGGGCGAGAAGATGGTCAAAGCTAACTCACCGCTGAGCTTGATGGCGCTCAAGGGCAAGACCGGTGAGATGCTCACGGTTGAAATTGACACCGAGGATCAGACTCTGGCTGATTCGCTCGCGTCGCAGATTCAAGAGTTTTTGAAGGGTTAGTGAGTTGACCTCGGATCAACAAGTTCTTTCTGGGCTGGGCGTTGGTCTCAGTGCCGTAGCCGCAGAGGTCTTGCGCTTAGCTGCGCCTGAGCCACTGCCTATTCCAGCGAAACACCATGGCGACCTCGCCGCAGAGCAGCTGACTCTTCGGTCTGCTGTTGACGAGGTTTCAAAGCACCTGATCGAACTCGGTGAAAAGGCTGGTGAAACCTCAGCAGAGATCTTTGAGGCGCTCGACATGATCTTGAATGATGAGAGCCTCTTTGCTGCAGCGCTTGAGCAGATCGAAGCTGGTTTTGAGGCCGGTACGGCATTCGTGAATGCGGTCGAGACCTTTGCCGAGCTACTCTCAGGCGACCCAACATTTGAAGAGCGCATTGCAGACATCCGAGACCTTGGTCGACGGGTGGCAGCCCAGGTGCACGGAATCTCCCTGGGCTTAGAGCTGCCTGAATCCGGCAGATACGTTTTAGTGGGAGATGATTTCTCTCCAGCTGACACCGCTCAATTCACCGATGCGGTTGTTGGCGTTGTGACGATTGCCGGTGGGCCGACCTCCCACACAGCAATCATTTGTCGTTCCCGTTCGATACCAGCCGTAGTGTCTTGCGAGAGTGCCAAGGACCTGGTGTCTGGTGACAGGGTCTTAGTTGACCCTGTTGGCGATCGAGTGGTGGTTGGTGGAGAGCTAGACAGCGCGACCAAGGCGCTCAGCTTTGTGTCGAAACTCTCGGAGCCTTTAGTTTCGGTCCGGGCAAATATCGGCTCCTTGGAGGATGCGATTACCGCCTCCACCTCCGCTGCCAAGGGCGTCGGACTATTTAGGACCGAGCTTTTGTATTTGTCTGCCAAGCAAAAACCAACCTTGCAAGAGCAGATCGACAAATACACGGAAATTCTCGCTGCCTGCCCGCAGGGTCCTATTGTGGTGCGGACCATAGATGCTGGCAGTGATAAGCCGGTGCCGTTTTTGAACATGCCTCATGAGGAGAACCCAGCTCTTGGGGTTCGAGGATTCAGGCTGATTCGAGACCACCGCGAGTTCATTACCGAACAACTCATTGCGCTGGAGAGTGCAAGGGCAGCCACCAACCGCGATGTCTGGGTGATGGCGCCAATGATTGCCAGCTATCAGGAGGCCCTTGAATTTGCCGATTTGGCAAGGTCGATTGGCCAATACAAAGTCGGCATCATGATTGAGACCCCAGCAATCATCAGCGCAATTGCTCACCTTGGCGGAAAGCTGGACTTTGTCTCTGTTGGCACCAACGATCTCTCGCAGTATTTGTTTGCAGCCGATCGCATGCACGCTCAACTCGGAGCGCTCATGAATCACTGGCAGCCAGCGCTGATCTCGGCGCTCGCTGACATAGCTCGCTATAGCTCTCAATCAGGAATTCACTCCGGGGTTTGTGGGGAGAGTGCATCTGATCCAAGTTTCAGCATTGTGCTGGCAGGCCTTGGGTTTGATTCCGTGTCAGCTTCGCCATCACAGGTTGGGCAGGTTCGAGCTGCACTCTCGAGTGTCGATAAAGATCAGGCCGCACTTGTTGCCAGTGCTGCGCTAACTGGATTGAGTGCGGATGAGTCTAAGAGCTTGGTGCTTTCAAAACTGGCAGGCTTCGAAGGCTAAACTTGCCAGCATGCCGCTAGCCCAAAGCCAAATCGAACCAGCCAAGAAACTGCTTCGCTATTTCAAGATTTCCTCCTACGTCACCGGAATCTTCCTGATTCTGTTGATGATCACCTGGGGCATCAGAAGATTGCCATTTTTGGGTTATGACCTCTGGCTTTTAGGACCCAACGGCTTTATAACTTTCGAGAGCTATGGCGTTGAAGGCGAGGGTCTGCCGGATGTTGGGTTCAACCTGACGGTCTGGATTTTGATTGTTCACGGCTGGCTCTACGTTGTTTATCTTCTAGTTGATTTCAGGCTCTGGACGATCATGCGCTGGTCCGTGGTTCGGTTCTTGCTGATCGCCCTTGGCGGGGTGGTGCCGCTATTGAGCTTCATCACCGAGGCGCACTATCAAAAATTGGCTAGGCAGGAAATCTTGGATGCGGAGCAAAAATCATGAGCACTGTTCTAGTTGTTGACTTTGGTGCACAGTACGCTCAGCTGATCGCGCGTCGTGTGCGCGAAGCAAGCATCTATTCCGAGATCGTCCCACACACCATCACAGCCGAAGAGATCAAGGCAATAGCTCCAGCGGCAATAATTCTCTCCGGTGGCCCATCAAGTGTCTACGAACCAGGTTCACCTCAGCTAGATCCTGAGATTTTAGAACTCGGAATTCCAACCCTTGGCATTTGCTATGGCTTTCAGGTGCTGGCTCAAACTCTTGGCGGCAAGGTGGATAAGACCGGCAAGCGAGAGTACGGCGCAACCGATCTCCAGGTTTCTGATGGCGGCACTTTATTAGCCGATCAACCCTCGGTCCAGATTTGCTGGATGAGTCATGGCGATCAAGTTGTTGCCGCCCCAGAGGGGTTTAGCGTCTTGGCCTCAACAGAAACGACCCCGGTCGCAGCCTTTGAATCCAGGGAGAAAAAGATATTCGGAGTTCAGTGGCACCCCGAGGTCAAGCACTCTCCAGAGGGCCAAAAGGTGCTGACGAACTTTCTCTATGACGGCGCCGGGCTTTTGCCAACCTGGAACTCCGGCAATGTGATTGCGGACCAGGTTGAGAAGATTCGCGATCAGGTTGGCGATGCCAGGGTGATTTGTGGGCTTTCGGGTGGTGTTGATTCTGCGGTAGCGGCAGCCTTGGTCCACAAAGCCGTTGGAGACCAGCTGGTTGCAGTGTTTGTTGACCATGGCCTGTTGCGCAAGGGTGAGCGTGAGCAGGTGGAGCGTGACTACGTGGCTGCCACTGGCATTAGGTTGGTGACCGTTGATGCCGAAGAGACGTTCCTGAATGCCCTTACAGGAGTTTCTGATCCCGAGCAGAAGCGCAAGATTATTGGCAGGGAGTTCATTAGAACCTTCGAGCAGGCCGAGGCACAATTGGTTGCTGAGGCCAAGGCCGATAACCGGCCAATTAGATTTTTGGTGCAGGGAACCCTATATCCAGATGTTGTGGAGTCGGGTGGCGGGGTAACTGCGGGCATCAAGTCCCATCACAACGTTGGCGGCTTGCCGGAAGACATGCAATTCGAACTGGTTGAACCGCTCAGGACCCTTTTCAAAGATGAGGTGCGCGCCATCGGAGCGGAGCTCGGGCTTCCCAAAGAGATAGTCAGTCGTCACCCGTTCCCAGGCCCGGGCTTGGGCATTCGAATTGTTGGAGAGGTCACCAAGGAGCGCTTAGAGCTTCTGCGAGAAGCCGATGCAATCGTTCGTGAGGAACTCACCAAGGCTGGCATGGATCAAGAGATCTGGCAGGCTCCGGTAGTGCTGCTAGCCGATGTTCGTTCGGTTGGCGTGCAGGGGGATGGCAGAACCTATGGCCACCCAATCGTCCTGCGCCCGGTTTCTTCCGAAGACGCTATGACCGCTGACTGGTCTAGGTTGCCCTATGAGCTACTGGCAAAGATCTCGAACCGAATCACCAACGAGGTTCCGGGTGTGAATCGAGTGGTGCTAGACATCACCTCAAAGCCCCCTGGCACCATCGAGTGGGAGTAGCGTTGCAGGTTTTCGGCCATCGCGGTGCCTGTGGCTACAGGCCAGAGAACACCATGGAGTCTTTCGAGCTAGCTTTCGAGCTCGGAGCCGATGCCATCGAGTTTGATGTAGTGATGACCAAAGATTCCCACGCTGTTATCTGTCACGACAGAGATCTCTCCAGAGTCACAAACATCTCGCAAAAGGCGTTTTTGTCTCACAACGTCGATGAGCTAAACCTTTCGGACCTGAAACAACTTCGTGCAATTGAGCGATATTCGGATGGCAGGCCAGTATCCAACGAGCACTCTGGTCAATTCCGGATTCCGACCCTCAAAGAAGTTTTTGCCAATCCTGCATTTGACAACAAGCACCTGATTGTCGAGCTCAAATATGGCGAGCAGTTTTTGCTATCAGGGATTGATGTTGTCCAGGCCACAGCAGATGAAATAGCTTCCAGCAATGTATTTGAGCGCGGTATAAAACTGACCATTGAGTGTTTTGAATTCGATGTGCTGTCTCGGGCTAAGTCTCTAATTGGAGACGGGGCTGACTATGTGTTTTTGGTTGCACCGGACACTTTGCCAGCTGGCCAAAGCGAAATCACCCAGTATTACCTTGAGCGCATTCGAGCTGAGTTTGATGGGCTTTCAGTGGCGATCCCGATGGTCTTGCAATCAGATTTGGTGCAAAGAACCAAAGCGCTTGGCATGCCAATCTATGCCTACACCGCGAGAGTCGAAACGGCCGAGGGAAATGTGGCCAGCTGGTTTAGAAGGCTTATTGAGACTGGTGTCGATGGGATTTTCGCGGATCAGCCCGACGAGCTGATTAAAGTCCGCGACGCCCTCTAGGCTTTTGGGCGTGCAGCTAACTCCCCTTTTCCCAAATGACCCCGATCAGCTTTTGGAGGGTCTGAATCCCGAGCAGCGCAAGGCCGTTGTCCATAGGGGACCTGCGCTATTGATTGTTGCTGGGGCCGGTTCGGGGAAGACCAGGGTTTTGACCCACCGCATTGCGCACCTGTTGGCCAATAAGGAGCTTTGGCCCTCCCAGATTCTCGCGATCACCTTCACCAACAAGGCTGCCTCAGAGATGCGCGAGCGAGTTGAGCAACTTATCGGTTCTTCCAGTGAGGGAATGTGGATCAAAACCTTCCACTCTGCCTGCTTGCAAATCTTGAGACGCGAAGCAGATCGCCTGGGCCATGATGCGAACTTCAGCGTCTATGACACCGGTGACACCAGGGCACTTCTCAAACGACTGTTGCGCGAGGCGGGAGCCGAGGATGCCGACATTAAGCCACAGCAGGCTGCGGCCATTATCTCGAATGCGAAAAATGACCTCAAAGATGCCGAGGATTTTTCCCGGAACGCGGATCGTTCAAACCCGAAAGAGCGAATAGTCTCTGAGGTCTTTCAGGCCTATACCCAAGAGCTAAAGCGCAACAACGCCTTTGATTTTGACGACCTAATTGCCGAGACGGTTCATCTTTTTAGGGCCTTCCCAGAAGTCAGAGCGCGCTACCAAAAGCGTTTTCGACATGTTTTGGTAGACGAGTACCAGGACACCAATCACGCTCAATACGCTCTGATTCGAGAGTTCACCAGGTCGCTACCTGATGAATATGCCAACTATGACGAGAAGACCGGCGAGCAAATGCCTCCAGCAGATCTGACCGTGGTTGGAGACTCAGATCAGTCGATCTATGCCTTCCGCGGCGCTGACATTAGAAACATCACCGAGTTCGAGCGTGATTTTCCGGGAGCTCAGACTGTGCTGCTGGAACAGAACTACCGCTCCACCCAAAACATTCTTTCGGCGGCCAATGCCGTGATCTCTCAAAACCCATATCGGCCAGCAAAAAACCTTTGGACCGATCAGGGTTCGGGTGAGAAGCTAACTCTCTTCACGGCCTTCGATGAGCGCAATGAGGCGGCTTTTGTCGTGGATCGCATTAAGTCACTGCACGCCGAGGGTTTGAACTACCGAGACATGGCGGTTCTTTACCGGACCAATGCACTAACTCCATCTTTGGAAGCCGAACTCAAGATTCAGCGGATTCCCTATGCCGTCATCGGTGGCCTGAAATTCTTTGAGCGCAAAGAGATTAAGGATGCACTGGCTTATTTGTCGGCTGTCTCTAACGCTAGAAACGATGAGGCGGTCAGGAGGGTAATTAATCTTCCCGCCAGGGGAATCGGCGATAAGACCGAACTCAAGATTGCGCAGTTTGCAAGAGCGAACGAGATCTCTTTCCGCCAGGCACTGGTTCGCGCATCAGAACTCTCCCTTGGTCCAAAGCTAACCACCTCGGTGCAGGAGTTTGGTGAACTGCTAAATGAGATGGAAGCGCTCACCGCGACCGATGGCCCTGCGGATATTCTGAAGTTTGTGTTGCAGCGCTCTGGGTATCGCGCCGAGCTCGAGGTATCGCGCGACCCGCAAGATGAGGCCAGGGTTGAAAACCTAGACGCTCTCTTGGGCCAACTGTACGAGTGGCAGGCTCAGTTTCCGGAAGGATCGGTTGCCGACTACTTGGCTGAGGTCACCCTGGCCGCCGCTGCCGATGAGATTGAAGACGAGTCTGGAACGCTGTCGTTGATGACCCTGCACACTGCAAAGGGCTTGGAATATGACGTGGTGTTCCTAATCGGTTTAGAGCAGGGAACTCTGCCCCACATCCGATCCTTTGATGAGCCAGGTGGGCTGCAAGAGGAGCGTAGGTTGATGTATGTGGGTATGACTCGTGCACGCAAGCGATTGCTGATTTCCAATGCGCTGCAGCGAACACTGTTTGGCAACACAGCAAGCTTTATCCCATCCAGCTTCCTATCCGATATCCCAAGTGAGCTTGTAGATATCGAGGGCACCGAGCGATCGATTTCAACCACCACATACTCAAGGCCCAAAGAGCGAAGCTCTTGGGCTGGTGCGATAAATGCACCTAGCGCAGTGAGAGACAACAAGGACCTGTCTCTCTCGGTCGGCGACAAGGTGCAGCATGATGCCTTTGGTCAAGGGCAAGTTATCTCGGTGAACGGAAACCCGCCAAAGCAAACCGCAGAAATCCGTTTTGACAATGGCACTACCAAGCGCTTGCTGGTGAAAATGGCACCAATTAGCAAGCTTTAGGGGACCTGACCTGAATGCTTCACTAGACTCTAAGCATCATCCGTTGGCTCAAGAAATGAATTTGTAATCGTGGATCTTTTTGAATATCAAGCCCGCGACCTGTTTGAAGCATATGGTGTTCCAGTGCTGCAGGGAGCTATAGCAGACACCCCCCAAGAAGCAGAGGCAGCAGCCGCCAAGATTGGCGGCACCGTCGTAGTGAAGGCCCAGGTGAAAACCGGTGGCCGCGGCAAGGCCGGAGGCGTGAAGGTTGCCCACTCTCCTCAAGAGGCTCGCGAAAAGGCAGAGCAGATTCTTGGCCTAGACATCAAGGGACACGTGGTCAAGCGCGTGATGATTGCCCAGGGTGCTTCTATTGACAAGGAGTACTACTTCTCGGTTTTGCTGGACCGCTCGAACCGCACCTTCCTATCGCTGTGCAGCGTTGAGGGCGGCATGGAGATTGAGCAGCTGGCAGTTGAGCGCCCTGAGGCGCTGGCAAGGATTCCAATCTCCGCAGTGAGCGGCATTGACAAGGCCAAGGCTGTTGAGATTGCTCGAGCCGCAAAGTTTGAAGAGTCGCTGGTTGACAAAGTCGCAGATGTCTTTGTGAAGCTCTATCAGGTATTTGAAAAAGAAGATGCCACCTTGGTTGAGGTGAACCCACTGGTGCTAACCACCGATGGCGACATCGTTGCACTTGATGGCAAGGTCACTTTGGACGAGAACGCAGAGTTCCGTCACGAGCGTGCTGAGATGGAACGCGACTCGCTAGATCCGCTCGAGGCCAAGGCCAAAGAGATGGATCTGAACTACGTGAAGCTTGATGGCCAGGTTGGCATCATTGGTAATGGTGCGGGACTGGTTATGTCCACGCTCGATGTCGTTGCCTATGCAGGAGAGCGCCACGGCAACGTGAAGCCAGCAAACTTCCTGGACATTGGTGGCGGCGCCTCAGCCGAGGTGATGGCCGCAGGTCTTGACGTTATTTTGAATGACCCTCAGGTAAAGAGTGTCTTTGTCAACGTCTTTGGCGGAATCACCGCTTGCGACGCTGTCGCGAACGGAATCGTAGGGGCTCTAAACACCCTTGGTGACAAGGCCTCGAAGCCCTTGGTTGTTCGTCTAGACGGCAACAACGTCGAAGAGGGTCGCAAGATTCTCGCAGAATTCAACCACCCGCTGGTTAGCCTGGCGGACACCATGGATGGCGGAGCAGATGCCGCCGCAGAGCTAGCGAACCGGTAGGGCATAAAGATGGCAATTTATCTAGACAGCAACTCCAAAATCATCGTTCAGGGCATGACCGGTGCCGAGGGCATGAAGCACACTCAGCGCATGCTCGCTGGCGGATCCAACATTGTTGGTGGCGTGAACCCTCGCAAGGCTGGCGAAAGCGTAAACGTTGCCGGCAAGGACCTACCGGTATTCGGATCGGTGGCTGAGGCCATGAAAGAAACCGGTGCAAATGTTTCGGTTATTTTTGTGCCACCCGCCTTTGCCAAGGCTGCAATTGTCGAGGCAATTGATGCTGAGATTGCCTTGGCCGTAGCAATCACCGAGGGTATTCCGGTGCACGATTCTGCAGCAGCTTGGGCCTACAACGTCGAAAAGGGCAAGAAGACCAGACTGATTGGCCCAAACTGCCCCGGCATCATCAGCCCAGAGCAGTCAAACGCTGGAATCACTCCTTCAAACATCACCGGCAAGGGACCAATCGGACTTGTTTCCAAATCTGGAACCCTGACCTACCAGATGATGTTTGAACTTAGAGACATTGGTTTTTCAACCGCCATTGGTATTGGCGGCGACCCTGTAATTGGCACCACCCACATCGACGCTCTTGAAGCCTTCCAGAATGACCCGGAGACCAAGGCGATCGTGCTGATTGGTGAGATTGGTGGCGACAGCGAGGAAAAGGCTGCCGATTACATCTCCAAGCATGTCACCAAGCCAGTGGTTGCATACGTGGCCGGTTTCACGGCTCCTGAGGGTAAAACCATGGGCCACGCTGGCGCCATTGTCTCAGGCTCAGCAGGAACTGCCCAGGCCAAAAAGGAAGCGTTTGAGGCTGTTGGCGTCAAGGTTGGCAAGACTCCATCTGAGACCGCCAACCTGATGCGCGAAATCATCTCCAAGCTGTAGCCGACGGTGAATCGGGGGCTCAGCTTTGCCATAGCAGCGCTGCAAGCGCTGATCATCGTGGCAACGGCGGTTGGAATTATTGTTGCCCCACTGACTCTGGCATGGTTTTTAGAAGGCGATGGCTCAGTTGAGTGGATTGTCACACTCAGAGTTGCTGTATACGCATTCCTACTCTCCTGTGGTGTTCCGATTCAAGTTATGAGTGGAGAGCTCGCTGGAATCGAGTTTGACTCATTTGCCATGGCGGGCATGCCGCTCGGTATGACCGTGATGATGGCGGTTATGGCTATTCGCATCGGCTATCGACTATCGGCAACCTCTTCGCTTTGGCCAGCCTGGGTTGGCGGAGGCTTAGCTTTTGGTGGGATTTCCTACGGAGCATCGCTCCTGGTGCAGCATGAGAGCGTTCTGATTGACGAATTTGCGCCGCTTTGGATTCCCGCCATTTTCTTTTCTTCGCTGCTATTTATCGCATCGGTTTCCGGCAAGCGCTTCGAACTCTTTCCTGGTGCCAATGGCCCCGAAGCAAAGGAGAGAATTGCGATTCGGCAGTTTGCCAAAAAAGTATTTGGTTCACTGCACTGGTCATTGCGCAGTGCACTGAGTCCAGCTGTCAGAGTTGGTCTTGGGGTTGTTGCAACGATGATCTTGGTTAGCTCCACGGTGATCATGCTGGCTCTGGGCTTTGGTTGGATCGAGGTAATCAGGCTCTATGAGGCACTTGGATTGAGTGTTTTGGGCGGGGTGATGCTTACCTTGGGTCAGCTAGCGATCCTGCCGAATCTGATTATCTATGGAGCTGCTTGGATTTCAGGGGTCGGATTCCAGATCGGCATTGGTTCCTATGTTTCTCCACTGGCCACTCAACTGGGCCCAATTCCAGCTCTCCCGGTCTTTGCTGCAATACCAACGGGTGGTTTTGACCGCGGAATATTGTTTGCACTGGTTCCGATAATTGCGGCATTTGTTGGAACAATCTTGGTTCGTCGTCATGCCAACGAGCTGCGCTGGGAGTATGGCACTCGCTACTCCGCGGCATTCTCGCTCGCTATCCTCGCTGCCATCACAGCTGGTCTGGTGAGTTTTCTGTTGGCCAGCATTGCCTCGGGGAGCTTTGGTCCTGGCAGGTTCCAGGAGGTCGGAATCAACATTCTGCTGTTCTCAGGAGTGGTTTTCTTGCAGACCTTGATTCCCAGTTTTATCGCAGGTCTGGTGGTTGCAAGACCAATCGAAGATGAAGGTCAACGGCGGTAGGGTGTGAAGATGTTATCGATTGTCGTGTTGATTTCTGGCTCCGGTTCTAACCTCAGGGCTTTATTGGAGGCTTGCGACAACCCGCTATACCCAGCCAAGGTATTGGCTGTCGGGTCGGATAATCCAGCCGCAGGGCTTGAGCATGCTGAACAGTTTGGTGTTCCAACCTTTGTCGTTGATGAGGCCAATTTTGCCTCTCGTGAGAAGTGGGCCGAGAGGCTTTTGGAGCACATAGCCTTTTTGAAGCCTGACCTCGTTGTTCTCGCTGGCTTTATGAAAATACTGCCTGCCAGCTTTGTGAGTGCACTGAGTCCGAAGTTGATAAACATGCACCCCTCGCTCTTGCCTGATTTCCCTGGAGCGCATGCTGTGAGGGATGCCTTGGCTGGGGGTGCAACAAAGACCGGTTCAACTATTCACGTCGTGGACGCTGGAGTCGATTCAGGTCCCGTGATTTCGCAGCGTGCACTGGAGATTCAACCAGGCGAATCAGAAGCCGAGTTGCATGAACGCATCAAGGAAATTGAGCGCAAGCATCTGGTCGCCATCGTTCGGGATATTGCTGAGCAAAAGATAAAGCTGGAGGAGTTGTCTAAATGAGTGAGCGCGTGAAGATCAAGAGAGCTCTGATTTCGGTCTCAGACAAGACTGGCCTGATCGAACTTGCAACCGCACTTAGCAACCATGGCGTGAAATTGGTTTCCACTGGCTCGACTGCAAAGCAGATAGCAGCCAGTGGTCTTGAAGTGACTGAAGTTTCCAAGGTGACTGGGTTTCCGGAGTCACTGGATGGCAGGGTAAAAACCCTGCATCCATCGATCCATGGAGGAATCTTGGCTGATGTCAGGCTCGAAGATCACCGTGGGCAGTTGCAGCAGCTCGACATTGAACCATTCGAACTTGTTGTTGTAAATCTCTATCCATTTGTTGAGTCAATCAAGGCCGGGGCACGAGGTGCCGAGGCAATCGAGCAGATAGACATTGGTGGACCTGCCATGGTTCGAGCTGCCGCAAAAAACCACGACAACGTCGCGATTGTTGTCAGTCCTGATTTCTACCCGCAACTGATGTCCCAAATTGAGTCCGGCGGCACATCACTGGAATTCCGCAGAGAACTAGCAGTTGCAGCCTTTAGCCACACCGCCAACTACGACTCGGCCGTCAGTTCTCACCTTGCCTCGGAATTCCGAGTTAAGCAAAAGGAATTGGCACTGGGCTTTTCCAAGCGGGCCGATCTCCGCTACGGCGAGAACGCTCACCAAGCCGCGAGCATCTATGCCTCCGGATTTGAATTTGGAATTGCAACAGCTAGGCAGCTCGGCGGCAAAGAGATGTCCTATAACAATTTCGTCGACGCCGATGCTGCGCTGCGCGCCGCCCATGATTTCGATACACCCGCTGTTGCAATCATCAAGCATGCAAACCCTTGCGGGATTGCAACTGATGCTTCCATTGCCACCGCTTACCAAAAAGCTCATCAAACCGATCCGGTGTCGGCATTTGGGGGAGTGATTGCAGCAAACCGAGTTGTGACTGAGGCCTTTGCGAAGGCTGTGGTTGAAGTGTTTACCGAGGTCATCGTCGCTCCCGGCTTTGAACCAGCTGCCGTTGAGATTCTGAAGACGAAGAAGAATCTCAGATTGCTTGAGCTATCCGAAGATTACAAGCTTCCATCAAGAGAGTTCCGTCAGGTTTCCGGTGGCCTGCTGGTTCAGCAGCCCGACAGCTTCGCAAACCTCGATGTTGCAGCTTGGGAGTTAGTCGCTGGCGCTGAGGCAACCAGTGAACAGCTAGCAGATTTGAAGTTTGCCTGGATTGCATCCAGGGCGGTGAAATCAAACGCGATTCTTTTGGCCAAGGACCAGGCTGCGGTCGGCATTGGCATGGGACAGGTGAACAGGCTTGACTCATGCCGCCTGGCGGTTTCACGGGCTGGCGATCGGGTAATGGGTTCGGTTGCCGCATCTGATGCCTTCTTCCCATTTGCCGATGGCCTGCAGGTTTTGATCGATGCCGGTGTTAGTGCGGTGGTGCAGCCAGGAGGCAGCATGCGCGATGCCGAGGTAATTGCAGCTGCAACCAAAGCCGGCATGACCATGTATTTCACCTCAGAGCGACACTTTTATCACTAGAGATGAAAAACCCCGGGGGCCTATAGGCCACCCGGGTCTTTCGTCTGGCTACTTGACTTCGTTTAGCAAGCCGGTTGCGACATCGAAGATGAAACCGCGAACCTGGTCGGTGTGAGGGATGAACGGGCTTTGCTTGATGCGAGCTATTGACTGTCTGACATCCTCATTGAGGTCACTGAAGGCTTCTGCAGCCCATTCAGGCTTGATGCCAGTCTCATCTTGAATGCTCTTTTTGAAACCGTCATCGCTAAAGGTGAGCATGCCGCAGTCAGTGTGGTGAATGAGGATGATCTCCTTGGTGCCCAGAAGTCTTTGGCTAATGGCAAGTGAGCGGATCTCATCGTCTGTCACGACACCGCCGGCGTTCCTGATGACGTGGGACTCACCCTCTTGAATCCCAAGAGCTGCGTAAACGTTGATTCTGGCATCCATACATGCGAGCACCGCGATTTGATTCTTTGGGGGCAGAGGCAGTGGCCCCTGGAAGTTTGAGGCGTATTTCTTGTTGTTCTCTAAGTACTGATCGGTTACAGACATTGGATTCCTTTCCGAGGGGTATTTGAGCACCTTTTCAATCCTTGCGTCTGAGTGTGACCGATTGTTACCGATAAGCTGAAGGGCTGCCCAGTGGGTGGTGGAAGAGATAAATGTCAAAGACTGAAGCCACAACTCTCAGAGTGCTGCTGCGCCTTGTGCCATACGCAAAAAAGGCCATACCAAGGATTACGCTCGGCATCTTCGCAGGCATTGCGGCTCACATGTTCGCACTTGCCATTCCTCAGTTGCTACAAGATCTAGTCAACTCACTCGTTGAAGGTGGCGTGAGCGCTCTGGTCCCTGCGGTCGCTTTAATTCTTGGTCTGGGTTTAGCCGAGGCGCTATTTGTTCTTTTGCGTCGCTGGCTGGTGCTGATGCCCGGCACCTATGTCGAAGCTGACATGCGCAATTCGCTCTATGCAAAGCTGCAAGATCTACCAGTGGCATTCCATGATCGCTGGCCCTCTGGCCAGCTGTTATCAAGAGCGGTATCGGATCTTCACCTAATCAGGCGCTGGTTGAGCTTTGGATTGGTTTTGTTTGTTGCCAACCTGATCACTATCTTGGTTGGCCTGGCGCTGCTGTTCACATTCAACTTCTGGCTCGGGTTGATCTTCTTCCTAGCGACCATTCCAATTTGGGTTGTTGGCTTCCTGTTTGAAAAGAAATACAAGGTCGTGGCAAGGCTCTCCCAGGACCAGTCTGGAGATCTGGCAACTCGGGTTGAAGAGGCCGTTCACGGAGTCAGGGTTTTGAAGTCCTTCGGCAGAGGCGTCTTTGCAGCCAGCAAGTTCAGTTCTCATGCTGGTGAACTGAGAAAGACCGAGCTGGTCAAGGCCAAGGCAGTCGCCAACATCTGGCTTTATCTGATCATGATTCCAGAGCTTGCAATCGGGTTGAGCATGTTGGCCGGGATCTGGCTGGTTTCAACAGGCGATCTAAGCGTCGGTGCTCTGGTGGCATTTTTTGCGACCACAATTGTCTTGCGCTGGCCAACCGAATCGCTCGGTTTCTTGCTTTCGTTCACTCTTGAAGCCAAGACTGCAACCGAACGATTCTTTGAGGTGATGGACGAGGTCAACCCAATTGTTGACCCTGAGAAGCCCGTTAGTGTTTCTGAGCCAAAGGGGCTCCTAGAGTTTAAAAACGTTGCCTTCAAATACCCCGATGCACCTTTGGATCAGAAGCCACTGATTCAAGAGGTCAACCTGCGCATTGAACCGGGCGAATCGGTTGCCTTGATTGGAATTACTGGTTCTGGCAAGACGACTCTGACAGCTCTAACAACAAGGCTTTTTGAGGTTAGCTCAGGTGCTATCGAGATAGATGGTGTTGATATCCGTGACATGCCGAGGGCGGAACTCAGATCCCTGGTTGCAATGGCGTTTGAAGATGCAACTCTGTTTAGCTCCTCGGTTCGTGAGAACGTGTTGCTGGGTGATCCCGATGCCACCGAGCAAGATCTAAAGCAAGCGCTTGAGATTGCTCAGGCTCAGTTTGTCTATGACCTTCCCAACGGCCTCGACACCACGATTGGTGAAGAGGGGCTGTCGCTCTCAGGTGGTCAGCGCCAGCGCCTTGCGCTGGCAAGAGCGGTTGCTGCCAAGCCGAGGATTCTGGTTTTGGATGACCCGCTTTCTGCCCTGGATGTTGACACCGAGGCCATGGTTGAGGATGCGCTTCGTCATGTTTTGACGACAACAACCGCTTTGATCGTGGCTCACCGACCCTCGACAGTGATGTTGGCTGACAAGGTTGCACTTTTGCAAGATGGCCGCATTACTGCCTTCGGAACCCACCAAGAGCTTCTAAAGACCTCGGAGCACTACCGCTGGGTTATCTCTTCTTTGGATGAAGAACAAAAGGCAAGGGAGGTGAACCTGTGAGCCTCTACGGAACAAATGATGAGGAGAGAACCGACCTCAACAAAGAGGAATCTCGCTATGTGCGCGCTCGCTCCAGACGGCTTCTGGGGACGCTGCTTAGACCCTTGCGGCCAAGGCTTATAACCGCAATTGCACTGGTTTTAGTCTCAACCGGTTTCCGAGTCGCAGGCCCGGCTTTGATTGCACTTGGCATCGACTGGGCAATACCCAGGGCGCTGGTTCAGGACTTCACTCCGATGTGGACGGTGGTGCTGGTTTACATTTCCGCTGCGCTGCTAACGGCGATGCTGACCTACTACTTCCTCATGCTGACGGCCAAATTGTCGCAGGCCATGCTCTTTGATTTGCGCAACCGGATGTTTGTCCACACGCAAAAGCTCAGCGTCGAATTCCACGAGCGCTACACAGCTGGAAGAGTGATTGCTCGCCAGACCTCGGACCTTGAGTCAATTGGCGAATTGCTCTCTGGAGGCTTGAACGAGCTGGTGGTTGGCGGCATGTTCATGATCTTCACCGCTGGTGCACTGTTCTTGCTAGACCCAACCAGCTTCCTGGTTTTGTTTGGGGCGCTATTGCCACTGGGTCTTCTGACCAGATGGTTCCAGGTGAAGACCAACCGCGGCTATCGCAAGCAGCGAGTGGCATCAAGCCGATTGATTCAGTACTTTGTTGAAACCATGACTGGTATTCGTGCGGTCAAGGCTTTCCGCAAGGAACCAAAGAACCAAGAGCACTTCGGAGGACTTGTTGAGACCTACCGCAAGCACAATGCCCACCTGATTCAGTTATTTGGTATCTATGACCCGGGTCTCATCATGATCGGTAACACCGCGGTTGCGGCAGTGCTACTGGTCGGTGGCTTCCGGGTTCTGGAGGGCGATCTGGGCATTGGTGTTCTAACAGCTGCAATTTTGTATGCCAAGCGCTTTTTTGATCCCATGGAGGAAATCGCCATCTTCTACAACTCCTATCAGTCGGCAGCATCGGCCCTCGAGAAGATTTCAGGTGTTCTAGAGGAGGAGCCGACTGTTCCCGAGACTGAGAACCCAGTTGAATTCAAAGACGCCAAGGGCAACGTGAAATTTGAGGGCGTGAAGTTTCAATACTCAACCGGGCCCATTGTTTTGCATCCGTTTGACCTAGACATCCCCGCAGGCCAAACCATTGCCCTGGTTGGCACCACTGGGGCGGGCAAGTCGACACTGGCAAAGCTAATCTCGCGTTTTTATGACCCAACCGTGGGCAGGGTGACAATTGACGGGGTCGACATAAAGGCGGTCTCAAACAAGGACCTCCGGCGCGAAGTAGTCATGGTCACCCAGGAGGCCTATTTATTCTCCGGTTCGGTTGCAGAGAATATCCAACTTGGCAGACCGGATGCCACCATGGACGAGGTAATAGGGGCGGCGAAGGCGGTAGGTGCCCACGAATTCATCACCTCTTTGCCCGATGGCTATGACACAGATGTCAATAAGCGCGGTGGCAGGGTGTCCTCAGGTCAGCGGCAGCTGATTTCTTTTGCGAGGGCTTTCCTAGCCAACCCAGCTGTCTTGATTCTGGATGAGGCAACCAGCTCGCTTGATATTCCCTCCGAGCGCTTGGTTCAGCATGGGCTAAAGACCTTGCTGAAGGGCAGAACCGCGGTCATAATCGCTCACCGGCTTTCAACGGTGACGATTGCTGACCGAGTTCTGGTGATGGAGCACGGCAAAGTAATCGAGGATGATGCGCCCATGACACTCGCTGCCGGCAAGGGCAAGTTTGCTCAGCTGTATTCGTCGTGGAAGGCGTCTCAGGTTTAGTCGACCAGCAATGCGATCGCGCTCTTGGGCCCTAATGTTGCGGTGAGTATGCCATCAACTATCTGGTAGCTGCCACCATCGATTAGGTCAACGTATTCGCCGTCAGGCAGAGTGGTCTGGACTTCAACAGGCATTTCTTTGTTGTCAAAGACGTTGGTTATGAAATAGCCAATGCCCTCTCTTGCAAAGCCATAGACACCGCGCTCAGCATGTTTTTGAACTATCGGTGCATCCTGCACCGCATCGTTGAAGCGAATCATGTTCAAAGTTGATGGCCAGCGGTGCTGGCAGATCCACTCGTAGTTTTGGTATTCACTCTTTGGCCCCTGGGCATTTGTGCAATCGGCGTCAACTACGCCATCAAGACGCTGGTCTGGACCTGCGTCGTAGCTCTCAAACGCATAGGAGCTATAGAGCATTGGTTGACCGTAGTCCTCGGCGAGCATCATCGCGGTTGCCAGTTCGAAGTATCTGGCATCTCGATAGCTCAGGGTCTCGCGGTTGCGCTCAGTGTCGTGGTTAGAGATGAAAGACACCGTTTGATTGCTAGGAGTGAACCTAAGAAACCTTGCTCCAGAAGCTGCCGGTGTGATTACCTCGCGCTCGAAATAGCTACGCATGTTGCGCGCGTAGTCAAACTCCCAAACCTCGCCCGAATCAAGATACTGCTCTGGTTGCACCGGCTCCCCGCCACCCCTAATCACCTCATGGATGATGCGAGTGCCTTCCGGAAGCTGATCCACAATCTCTTTCACATCGGATGCCGCCATGTGCTTGGCGGCATCAATGCGGAAACCGGCAACACCGAGTGACAGCAGATCGTTGAGATATCCAAGAATCGTTTGCTGAACCTTTTCGCTCTCTGTGTTTAGATCACTAAGGCCTAAGAGCTCGCAGGTCTGAACCTGAGCCAGATCCCTATAGTTCTGAATTTGCCCATTCGAGGTGATGTCGCAAGTATGAAAATCGGCTTTTGTGTACAGGCCGGGATATTCATACTTGGTGAATTCAGTCCCTGCGTATCCCGTGCCTGAGTCCTGGCCTGTCATGTGATTGATCACCGCATCGGCGATGATATCTACCCCCTGCTGTGCGCAGGTTGCGACCATTTGCTCAAATTCTTCTCTGGTACCAATTCGAGATTCAATTTGGTAGCTAACCGGTTGATACACAGTCCACCAGGCGGCACCCGTGATGTGTTCCTGCGGGGGTGAGGTGAGTACCCAGTCGATGCCGTTGGCTCCTAGAAACTCGCACTCTTTGGCAATGGAGTCCCAGGTCCACATAAACAATTGCAGACCCACCTGGTTTTCATAACGCGGTGGTAGTTCGGGCTCTTCAGTTGTTGTGGCACAGCCTGCAAGTAATGCGGTGCTTGCCAATGCAGAGAGTATTTTCAGTCCAAATCGCACTTCGCAATGCTAACCGATAGGCTATGCAAGGCTGTTTCCGCGCGTATCGCGCCCTTTTTCAGGAGAACAATGAGCAAAATCAAAGTGGTTGGCAAGGTCGTCGAACTAGACGGCGACGAGATGACAAGAATTATTTGGCAGGACATCAAGGACAACCTGATCCTCCCTTTTCTAGACATCGACCTTGAGTACTACGACCTTTCGGTTCAGCACCGCGACGAGACTGATGACCAGGTGACTGTCGATGCTGCAAACGCAATCAAGAAGCACGGAGTTGGTGTTAAGTGTGCAACCATCACCCCGGATGAGGCCAGAGTGCAGGAGTTCGGTCTGAAGAAGATGTGGCGCTCGCCAAACGGCACCATTCGTAACATCTTGGACGGTGTTGTGTTCCGTGAGCCGATCATTATCTCCAACGTGCCACGACTGGTGCCAGGGTGGACTCAGCCAATCATCATTGGCCGTCACGCACACGGAGACCAGTACAAGGCCACCGACATCAAGATTCCTGGCAAGGGCACCGTAACCATGACATGGACCCCGGCTGACGGTGGCGAAGCTGTCACCTATACCATCGCCGATTACCCAGAGGCTGGAGGTGTTGCGATGGGAATGTATAACTACATGGACTCGATCCGTGACTTTGCTCGTGCCTCATTCAACTATGGTCTGGCTCGCAACTACCCGGTCTAC
Organism: uncultured Aquiluna sp.; assembly: GCA_965661645.1. Taxonomy (GTDB): domain Bacteria; phylum Actinomycetota; class Actinomycetes; order Actinomycetales; family Microbacteriaceae; genus Aquiluna. Next base: position 1,016 of record CBFIEQ010000008.1, on the reverse strand, counting down.
ATGTCCACCAAGAACACGATTTTGAAGGCCTATGACGGTGCGTTCAAGGACGCCTTCCAGGAGGTCTTTGACGCGGAATACAAGGACAAGTTCGAAGCAGCCGGCCTCACCTATGAGCACCGACTAATTGACGACATGGTTGCAGCCTCACTGAAGTGGGAGGGTGGCTACGTCTGGGCTTGTAAGAACTACGACGGTGACGTGCAGTCTGACACCGTTGCACAGGGCTTTGGTTCGCTTGGTCTAATGACATCCGTGCTCACCACACCAGACGGCAAGACTGCGCTGGCTGAGGCAGCTCACGGAACAGTCACCCGCCACTACCGCCAGTGGCAAAAGGGCGAGAAGACCTCAACCAACCCAATTGCATCTATCTTCGCTTGGACCCGTGGACTGATGCACCGCGCCAAGCTTGATGGCACCCCAGAGGTTCAGCAGTTCGCTGAGACTCTGGAGGACGTAATCATCAAGACCGTTGAGTCGGGAAAGATGACCCAGGACCTCGCTGCCCTGGTTGGAAAAGAGCAGGGTTGGCAGACCACCGAAGAGTTCATGGCCGCTATCGCAGAGAACCTCAAAGCTCGCATGGCCTAGTAGCGCGGGTTTTTCGGAGCCTGTGGATAACTCCCTGCAAGAAATTGCAGGGAGTTTTACTTTGTGGGGATGAAAAAACAATTTGCACTAGGCGTCATAGCTATCATGCTGGCTCAGTTCCCAGCTCTACCTTCGCAAGCAGAGTCTTGCGAGGGAGACCTCTGCGAGGTCACCTTCAACTACTCCGGTGAGATTGTCGCTTGGCAGGTTCCGGCTGGTGTGAGACAAATCAACTTTGAACTTGCCGGAGCCTCCGGTGGTAGAGGTGGGCAGGGAGGCAAGGTCACCGGTTCGCTAACTGACCTACCGGAAACCCTCTACTTTGCCGTTGGTGGCATCGGCAAGATCGGCTCACAGGTCGCTGGCGGTTTCAATGGCGGGGGAAATGCAGGAGGTTTCCGAACCAACGAGGGTTCCGGCGG
>CBFIEQ010000007.1:0-31238 GCA_965661645.1 uncultured Aquiluna sp. | reverse complement strand
AGGTTCATCCCTACCCTTGGCTCAGGTTGCCCCATGCCGGATCGGTGAGAAGTTTTTCCTCGTGGCGTCAGAAGCTAGATAAGGGCGTCAACCAAAATCACTAATAGCGGTGCCACGAGTAGGGCTGGCAGTAGATCTGCAATGTTTACCATTCGAATCTGAAGCACCCTGAGACCGGTTCCCAAAAGTAGTATGCCTCCGGTTGCGGTGATGGCCGCAATCACTGCCTGTGACAGCGAGGCGCCAAGAGTTAGCGCTGCAATGTAGAGGATGCCTTGCCAGATTCCCACCGGAATGGCGCTAAAGGCAACCCCCCAACCAAAGGTGGCCGCAAAGGCTATTGAGGTGAAGCCATCAAGGGTCGATTTCAGAGCTAAGACATCAATGCCTTGACCTAGGCCGTCCTGCAGAGCACCTAACACCGCCATTGGTCCGATGGTGAAAAGAAGCGAAGCATTCACAAAGCCTTCAATGAACTTGTCTTTGTCGCCCCTCGAGTTTTTCCTTGAGGTCTTGAGCTGTAACCAGGTTCCAAAATGGGTGAGGCGTTCATCGATCCCGATTAGGGAGCCAATGACGCCACCAATCAGAAGCGCTCCCAGAACGACCAAGAGGGTTCCGGAAGACGTGACCGCTGCAACAAAGTCAGCATCTTGAAGTGCGAAGAGATTCAGGGCTCCAATCACCAAAACCACTAACCCCATGGCATCGGTGAGGGTCTTGCTCATTTTCTCTGGCAGTCGGTGACCAAGCAGAACTCCAATTAATGCGCCCGCAAGAATGGCCAGAATGTTTACAAGTGTGCCCAAGAGCTATGCGCCCACAAACCTGAACAGCTCAAAGGCCAATACTGCAGGCCAGACCAGTGCTTTGAGGACCCCCAAAGCACCCATCCAGAAGTCAGTCGCCGATGAGATGAAATAGATGACTGAGCCAATAAAACCCAAGCCGAAGATTGCGCCAGAGTCGGCGGATGTTTTTGCCATGGCAAGAGTCTAGGACTTTGGTTTGAAAGTAATGCTCACGGAGTTAATGCAGTAGCGATCTCCAGTCGGGGTCTGAGGTGCATCATCAAAGACGTGCCCCAGGTGTCCACCACACTTAGCGCAGCGAACCTCGGTACGAACCATGCCGTGAGATTTGTCCTCGATGTATTCAATCGCGTCATTTCCCTGTGGTTTATAAAAGCTCGGCCAGCCACAGTGTGAATCAAACTTGGTGTCTGCCTCAAACAAAAATGCATCGCAACCTCGGCAGTGGTAGCTCCCTTCGCGCTTTTCATCAAGCAATTCACCGGTGTAGGCGCGCTCGGTTCCACCTAGGCGCAGCACGTGATATTCGAATTCGTCGAGCTCTTGTTTCCACTGCTCGTCGGTTTTATAGACTTCGTACCGCAATCTTTTGCTCCTATGAGGTTTTTATAACCGTTGGGTAACACAGTACAAACCTGACAATTAGCCCTTGTATTTCCTCAAACACTGCGTAGAGTTGAGCCATCGAGCTTTGACTGCGGTTCTGGCTTGACGCACCCGTGACATACACGAGTGGTACAAGCAACAGGAGCAACAAATGGCACAAGGAACCGTTAAGTGGTTCAACTCTGAAAAGGGTTTTGGTTTCATTACTCAGGACGGCGGACCGGACGTATTCGTTCACTTCTCCGCTATTCAGTCCAACGGGTACCGTGAACTAAGGGAAAACCAGCGCGTCGAATTCGACGTAAAGAGCGGTGACAAGGGCCCACAGGCCGAAAACGTCAACCCGATCGACTAGATCCCGCAAAAAAAATAAACACCGATCGCGAAATGCGGTCGGTGTTTGTTTGCACTCGGGGCCTTTGAGTGCTAAAAATTACTTAGCACTCGACAACCGTGAGTGCTAATTCAAGTCTTAAGTGCAAACGGGAGAAACCCAAATGGCAAAAATTATTCACTTCAACGAAGAGGCACGTCGTGGCCTCGAGCGCGGCCTGAACATCCTGGCCGACACCGTGAAGGTCACCCTAGGCCCACGTGGTCGCAACGTCGTGTTGGAGAAGAAGTGGGGCGCCCCCACTATTACCAACGATGGTGTTTCGATTGCCAAGGAGATTGAGCTTTCAGACCCATTCGAGAAAATTGGTGCTGAGCTCGTCAAAGAGGTAGCGAAGAAGACCGACGACGTTGCAGGTGATGGAACCACGACCGCAACCGTTTTGGCCCAGGCTTTGGTCAAGGAAGGCTTGCGCAACGTCGCAGCTGGAGCTGACCCAATCAGCCTGAAGCGCGGTATCGACAAGGCGTCAGAGGCCGTCACCCAGGCGCTACTGGCAATGGCAGTACCAGTTGAGACTAAAGAGCAGATTGCTGCAACAGCGTCCATCTCGGCAGGTGACCCGGTCATCGGTGAGATCATCGCCGAGGCAATCGACAAGGTCGGCAAAGAGGGTGTTGTAACCGTCGAGGAGTCGAACACCTTTGGCATTCACCTTGAGCTAACTGAGGGTATGCGCTTTGACAAGGGCTACGTCTCTGCTTACATGGTCACCGACCCAGACCGCCAAGAAGCGATCCTGGAAGACGCATACATCCTGATTGCAAACAGCAAGATCTCAAACATGAAGGACCTGCTTCCAATCGTGGACAAGGTCATGCAAGCAGGCAAGCCACTGTTGATCATCGCCGAGGACATCGAGGGCGAAGCTCTTGCAACCCTGGTTGTAAACAAGATCCGCGGCATCTTCAAGTCTGTTGCTGTAAAGGCCCCAGGCTTTGGAGACCGTCGCAAGGCAATGCTGCAGGACATCGCGATTCTGACCGGTGGTCAGGTTATCGCCGAAGAGGTTGGCCTGAAGCTAGAGAACACCGAAATCGCAATGCTAGGTCGCGCTCGCAAGGTGGTAATCACCAAGGACGAGACCACCATTGTTGAGGGTGCTGGCGACGCCGAGCAGATCAAGGGTCGCGTCGAGCAGATTCGTCGTGAGATCGGAAACACCGACTCCGACTACGACCGCGAGAAGCTGCAGGAGCGTCTAGCAAAGCTTGCTGGTGGTGTTGCAGTCATCAAGGCCGGAGCAGCAACCGAGGTTGAGCTAAAGGAGCGCAAGCACCGCATTGAGGACGCAGTCCGAAACGCAAAGGCTGCCGTCGAAGAGGGCATCGTCGCCGGTGGTGGTGTTGCACTATTGCAGGCTGGCAAGGTGGCTTTCGACGGTCTGAAGCTAGTTGGCGACGAGGCAACCGGTGCGAACATCGTTCGCGTCGCTATCTCCGCTCCGCTAAAGCAGATTGCGATCAACGCAGGCCTCGAGCCAGGTGTAGTTGCCGAGAAGGTTGCGAACCTGCCATCTGGCGAGGGCCTAAACGCAGCTACCGGTGAATACGTAGACATGCTCAAGGCTGGCATCAATGACCCAGTGAAGGTAACCCGCTCTGCTCTGCAGAACGCTGCCTCCATTGCAGGTCTATTCCTAACCACCGAGGCAGTTGTGGCCGAGAAGCCAGAGCCAGCTCCGGCAATGCCAGCTGACCCATCGGGCGGCATGGACTTCTAAAGAAGTAATCAAGAGAGCGGGGTGGGAAGCCACCCCGCTTTTTTGATACCTAGAGAAACAGCCTTTGGTTGGCATATTCGATGTCTGAATATTGCTGTGCTGCGTAGCTCAGGGCTTGACCGATCTGGCCGAGCTGAGCTTCAACCTGATCTGATGTGGTGCGCCAGCGAACTATGAGCTCTTGAAAGCTCACTGCCGCCGCACCCTGCCAGGAATCGGAAAGCCCGCCCAACTGGGTTTGCAGTGATGTCACCTCCTGCTGGAGGCGAGAGATGGTTCCTTGGATGGTTGCGTTAGCTGCGAGTATTCGCTCACTGTCTACTGTGAATTGGGGCATGGCTAAACCCTGCCCCAATTACTACTCCTCAGTGACAGTTTTGATGGAGGCTGTGGATAAGTCCTGTGCTGGACCGGATGTTGGTAACTCGATTACGAATGTTGCGCCACCACCTTGAGTCTCTTCGATCCAAATTTGGCCATCGTGGGCGCTAACGATTGATTTGGCAATTGCCAGACCCAGACCGGAACCTCCCGTTTCGCGATTGCGCGAGCTATCGGCGCGATAGAAGCGGTCGAAAACTTTGTCTCTCAGCATCTCGGGGATGCCCTCACCGTGGTCAACAACTTCTAATCGGTGCCTGCCATTGGCACTCGAGACAACCACTTGAACCTCGGAACCATCGGCGGAGAACCGCCCCGCATTGTTTACCAAGTTCGTGAGCACCTGCTTAATGCGATCGCCATCGACATTTGCCCTTGCTGAGGTGGAGCTCTGGGCTAGGAAGCGAACCTTGGGGTTTGCAACGGAGGCGTCTTTAACCACCGCACTTGCAATCTCCGATAGGTCTTGTTCTTGAAGTTTCAGGTTTCCAATCTCGTCCATACGAGTCAGGGTGAGAAGTGACTCAACCAACCCGGTCATCCGAATGGCCTCTGATTCGATTCGTTGCATTGCCTCATTGAGGTCTTTTTTGCTTTTGATTGCTCCCATTCGATAAAGCTCGGCGTAGCCGCGAACTGTCACCAGCGGAGTCCTGAGTTCGTGGCTTGCGTCAGAGACAAATCGACGCATTTGATTCAAGGTCTTGTCTCGCCCTCTAACAGCGCCCTCAATTGAATCGAGCATGGAGTTCAGCGCTTTGTTCAGCCTGCCAATCTCTGTCTTGGGATCTCGCTCCACCAAGCGGGAGGAGAACTTGCCACTCTGGACGGCCTCACTGGTGCGCTCTACCTCTTTCAAGGGCCTCAGAGCAGATGTGATCGTTAGCCAGATGCTGAGCCCGGAGAGCGTCAGCAGGAAGATTCCAAAGCGGGCACCAATCACACCGTATTCGGCAATGATCTGACGATTGCTGGTCGTTGGCAGTGCAACAACAACGGATCCGTTGGCTCTGGAAAGTGGCAGTGCCACAATGCGCCAATCACGCTCGCCACCCCTAGAGCCAGTCACCTCCGCATCGAAAGGAGTACCACCGATTTCAAGGACTCGCTCAAGAGTAAGGGACGAGAAGTTTGGTAGCTCGCGGCCGCCTCCGGTTGAAGAGACCAGTCCAAGAAACTGATTACCCTCGGCATCCAGGATGGCTATGTAGTAATCACTCGGGAGCGAGGGCAGGGAAAGTGCCCCGGTTGTTACCCTGCGCTCTAGGCCAAGGGGGTTTTCATCGCGGAGTTGATTAGCCGTGGTGGTTAGCAGTGTGTCAGTGTTTTGTTGCAGATAGGTCGATAAAAGGGCAACGGTACCTGCGCTCGAAACACTTAGCAAAAGACCAATCAAGCCCACTGACAAAGCCGTGAGTTTGGCCCGAAGTGAGATTCTCTCCCAGGCCGCTAAGAATTTTTGCTTCAACTCTTAGCCTTTGGGCCCCTTGAGCATGTAGCCAACTCCGCGCTTGGTGACGATAAGTGGTTCGCTTGAAATTGGGTCCAATTTCTTTCGCAGATAACTGACATAGCTCTCGACAATACCCATCTCGCCGTTGAAGTCATATTCCCAAACGTGGTCCAAGATTTGGGCCTTGGTTAGCACTCGGTTTGGATTGGTTGCCAGATACCTCAATAGCTGATATTCGGTGGGAGAGAGGTCAACAAGTTGGCCGTTGACCGAAACGTCATGCGCATCTTCGTTGATCTCGAGTTCGCCGACACGGATTATGGAGCCCGGGGTCGCATCCTTGCTGGTGCGGCGAATGATTGCTGAAATTCGGGCCATGATCTCATCGAGGCTAAAAGGTTTTGTGACGTAGTCATCTCCACCAACTGTCAGCCCTGCAACCTTGTCTTCGGTGTCGTCCCTTGCGGTCAGGAACAGAATCGGAGTCTCGATCCCCATGCCGCGAATCTTTTTGGTTACACCAAAGCCCGAGATGTCCGGCAGCATCACATCTAGTAGCACGATATCGGGCTGTAGCTCAACAATCTTGTTGATGGCATCAGTGCCGTTTGGGCTGACGCTCACCTGGTGTCCGGCGAAGCGCAGGCTTGCCGAGAGAAGGTCGCGAATGTTTGGCTCGTCGTCTACAACTAGAACTTTTAGGCTTTCCATGCCTAGAGTTTGCGATAGTTTCCTGAGAGCTGTCTGAAAGAGAGCTGTTAGCTAAATCTCAGTGTCGTCCATGATTTCGTAGGAGTAGCCCTGCTCGGCCAAAAAGCGCTGCCGGTTTTGCGCAAAGTCCTGTTCAACGGTGTCTTTGGAAACGATTGTGTAGAAGGCTGCCGAGCGGCCATCCTCCTTGGGTCTTAGAAGGCGACCCAATCGCTGGGCTTCCTCTTGCCTTGAGCCAAATGCGCCTGAAATCTGGATGGCAACCGAGGCCTCTGGAAGATCGACTGAGAAGTTGGCCACCTTAGAAACCACCAGCGTGCTAATCTCCCCGCTTCGGAATCGTCGAAACAGTGACTCGCGCTCATCAACTGGTGTTTCACCGGTCAGTTTTGGAACTCCAAGCGCCTCAGAAACCTCGGATATCTGATCCAGGTATTGTCCAATAATCAAAGTGGGTTCCCCGGCATGTTTTTGCATGATCCGCTTCATGATCGCCAGCTTCGCCTTGGCTGTTGAAGCGATGCGGAACCTTCCATCCTGATCGGCAATCGCATAATCCATGCGCTCATCATCTGGAAGCATTGCCCTGATCTCATAACAGTTGGCCGGTGCGATGTAGCCCTGCTGTTCGATTTCCTTCCAGGGCGCGTCGAATCGCTTTGGTCCAATCAGGGAAAACACATCGGACTCTCTGCCATCTTCACGAACCAGGGTGGCGGTCAAGCCCAGTCTTCTGCGGGCTTGCAGATCTGCGGTCATCTTGAAAATTGGAGCTGGCAGCAGGTGAACCTCGTCGTAAACGATCAATCCCCAGTCCCTGGCATTCAAAAGTGCCAGATGCAGAAACTCTCCTTTTTTCTTGGTTGTCAGAATCTGATAGGTGGCGATCGTTACAGGCGCAAGCTCCTTTGAGGAGCCGGAGTATTCCGCGATTTCATCCTCGGTTAGTGAGGTCTTGGCCAGTAGCTCATCTCGCCACTGTCTAGCAGCAACAGTGTTTGTGACAAGAATCAAGGAGTTGGTTTTAGCCTGAGCCATAGCAGTCGCGCCAACAATGGTTTTTCCAGCCCCACAGGGCAACACCACAACCCCAGAGCCACCTTCCGTGAACTTGGCAACGGCATCTAGTTGATACTGCCGAGGTGCCCAGCCGCCTCCGGCAAGCTCAATTGGGTGAGGCGTGCCGGGGGTGTAACCGGCGTTGTCTTGAGCGGGCCAGCCTAGTTTCAAGAGCTGTTGCTTGAGTTGTCCTCTTGCCCAGTCTCGGATTCGGAATCCTTTTTCCTCACGCGATTCGAGTAGCTCTTGAATCTTCGCGTTGTTGCCAACTTCGGTCAAAACCGCGACAGAGTCGGAACTGAGCAGAAGTCCTTGCTCATCTCTTTCTATGGTGAGCTTGCCAAAACGATCAATGGTGTTGACGATCTCGGCTTCTACCAAGGGAGGCAGCGGAAACTTTGAATACTTTCTCAGGCTTCCCAGAATGTAGTCGGCATCATGGCCGGCTGCCCGGGCATTCCAGAGTCCGAGCTTGGTGATCCGGTAGGTGTGAATGTGCTCGGGGGCTCTTTCGAGTTCTGCGAAGATTGCCAATTCGTGGCGAGCATCTTTTGAATCGGGGTGGTCGGTCTCTAGCAACACGGTGCGATCAGATTGCACAATCAAGGGACCAGACATCCCTCTAGCTTAAACCAGCAGCACTCCGCGGATCCTTGAAATTGGCAGGGTACGTTCAGCTTCTTTTTCGGTGTCTTTGCCACGCAGGCGATTTGCGGAGATTCCAAGCGGAGCTAACTCAAACTCTTGCTCGGAGCCGTCCTGAAGTTCAACCCTTAGCTTGACCAGCAGTTTATTCTTGAGCGCAAATTGCAGCTGCCGCATGATATCGCTCTCCTGCATTTCAACGCTGGTTCCAGAAAGCAGTTTTTCACACAGCTCCAATAGCGAATCACCGGTGATATTTTCGGCTGGTGCGAAGTTTCTAAATCTTGGCGAGACCACCTTGCCATCGGCAAACATCACGGCCTGATACCCAGCATCACGCAGGTTGAAATAGATCAACTCCGCATCCAATCTGGATGCGAGTTGGCCAGCCGCGATTGGGCTGAGCATCAATCCAGCGAGCTTGGATTCATTTGCAATCTGGGTAATCAAAATAGTGTCCGCGGATTCAACGATGGTTCCGGCTTCGCCAACCAAGACCTTCAGCTGACCAAATCTTTTCTTGACCTCTTCAAACAGATACTGCACTGGCTGCGGCAAATCCTTTCCGCTCACCTTTTTTAAAAACTTCTCAATCTCGCTCAGTTCCATGCCGATTTCCAGAGCGTGCGAGAGAGTGAGATTTGAGATCCTAAATCGCGCTGCCAACCCCAGATCCTCACTCTCGGCAAACGAGTCGAGTTGGCGATGAAGCGCCGGCGATAGCGGTCCTGGGCTGATAACGCTGAGATCGCCCTGGACAATCAATCGCTCCTCGGCCTTTGGTAGTTCAGCTGCCACGGCCTTGGCAATCTTCTCCAAAGTGGGTCTGGTCAAAGGTTCAAGGACCTCTTCGCCATCCAGCAGGCCTAAAAATGCGCCGAATTCCAATAGCTCAATTGCACCAAGGTCAATGAGTGGGTATTGCTCTTTGAGTTGCTGGGCGAGGTTGCCTGGCTGAACATCGATTTCTGGCAACTGCCAAATCGGCTCTGCAAGTTTTAGCCAAGCCTGAGTTCTTTCTAGTTCGAGCCATTCAAGACCAGCTTCGGTTGCGACCCAGCGCTCATGTTGCTGAGTAACTAGACCAGCTCGCATGGCGAGCAAGAACCGCTGCTGAACTTCCTTTGGGGTGAATTTGAGCTTTAGTGCTATCTCTTTGGCATCCTGAGACCTGATCCCCGCTCGGATAACGCCAAGCCAGTGCCGCTCGCAGGCAAAAAGTAGCTCGGTGATGCAGAGCATTGTTTCGTAGGCGGTGAGAGAGTTTCCATGGACCAAAGCCGGTTTATGAGGAATCGGTTCAAGTTCGTTTGCAAGCGCGAGGGCCTCTTCAAAGACCTCGTCGCTTGCCAATGCAAGTTGCTTCAGAACCTTTGACGGCTTTGCCTCTTTTAGATTTGAGAGCTCCACGGCATTTAGAGTGCGAATTCTGATTTCCAACTCGCGACGCGAGAGCAGAAGTCGCGATAGGTCCAAAAGGTCATTGCAGCCCTGGGCTGCAGAGGCACTGCGGGAAACCAGGGCGCGCAGTTCAACAGCGCTCAGGTTAGCTAGGTCTTTGGATAGCGCCAGTAGAGAGGACACTAATCTCGATTCTGTTTTGAGCGCCTGATGATGGCGGTTATGAGCATCGCCATGATTAGGACGAATCCGATTGGCAAACCAATCAAGGGCAATTGCGCGAATAGCACCGGAATCTCCATTGAGCCGGTAGCGCTAATCACAAGGGTCACCAAGACAGAGAGAATTGAAACCAGCGTCACACCCACGGCCATGTAAGCCAAAGTGGTCTCAATCTGAGGTCTGTGAGGTGTTTGCGCCATCTCATAACTCTAACTCTTCGGATACACTTATCGCCGACCAGTTGAAAGTAGGAGCAATGCCCACCGGCAAAGTTAAGTTTTTTGACGATGAAAAGGGATTCGGCTTCATCGCCTCTGATGATGGCTCCGAAGTTTTCCTACACGCCAGCGCTCTGCCTGCTGGAACCGAGACCATCCGACCAGGTTCTCGCGTTGAGTTTGGAATCATCGATGGTCGAAAAGGTGCCCAGGCGCTCTCGGTGAGGATTCTGGAGGTTCCGACTCTGACTCCGGTCAATAGAAAGCCAGCTGAAGATCTTGCAATCATCACCGAAGACCTGATTCGACTATTGGATCAAATCGGTGGAAACCTAAAGCGTGGCAAGTATCCAGAGGACGGCCACGGCCGCAAGGTCGCACAGCTTTTGCGCAAGGTGGCTGAAGAGCTTGAAGGTTAGCAACAAAGACCTAGCCGTTGAGGCTTTGGCCGAGCTCCCCAGTGGAAGCTATGGCGGATTTGTTGATGAAAAAGAGGCCGCCAAGGGCGCTGTCGATGTTCGCTTCGAGTGTGCAATGCGTGGCTACGAAGGCTGGCACTGGGTTGTAACGCTCACTCAGCCAGACAAGCGCAAGCAAGCCATGATTGCCGAAGTAAATCTGATGGCCGGAGAAAATGCAGTTCTCGCTCCCGACTGGGTGCCATGGGCAGAGCGCTTAGCTCAATTCAGAGCCGAGTTGAAAGAGGCCGGTAAAGCCAAGAGCGACGCCGAGGCCGATCAGCTAATTGCAGATATGGCTTCAGCGCTTTCGGATCATGATCAGGCCGATGATGCCGAGCAGGATTCCGACGCCAGCAGTGTGAAGCCACCACTCAAAGCCCGAGTCCGCCAGCGTCGGGTAAAGCGCGCTGAGGACTATGAAGAGCAAGACCCAGAGCAGAGTGCCGATTAGCACAACCTTCTTGGCATCAACGTTCACCGGCTCAGGGTGGCTCTTTCGCTCTTCAAACGGCACAAACAATCGCATTTAGATGCGCTCCAACACGTAGTCGATTGAAGCAGTCAGTGCCTCAAAATCTGACGGCTCAGTAGCGACAAAGGTCGCAATCCGAAGCTGGTTTTTTCCAAGCTTGCGATAGGACTCGGTGTCAACGATGCCGTTTTGACGCAAAATTGCGGCGATCTCGTTTGCATCCACACCTTCGAAATCAATGGTTGCAACAACCTGAGAGCGGTGATCTGGGTTTTTCACAAATGGCGATGCTGAAGGGGTTTTCTCGGCCCAGTCAAACAAGATCTTTGAACTCTGCTTCGTTCTCGCATCTGCCCAACTCAAGCCGCCGTTTTGGTTTATCCACTGAACTTGATTGTTTGTGAAGAACAGGGTTGCTAGGGCTGGTGTATTCAGCGTGAAGTTCTCCCGAGAGTTATCAAGGGCGAGCTTTGCAGAGAGAATGTTTGGGATATAGCGGCCCGAAGCTTGCACTCGCTCAATTCTCTCTATCGCCTTGGGTGATGCCAGAGCCAACCACAGGCCACCATCCGAGGCCAAGTTCTTCTGTGGCGCAAAGTAGTAAACGTCTGTTTCAAGTGGGTCAAAGGCGATGCCGCCAGCTGCGCTGGTGGCGTCTGTCAGCATCAGAGCATCATCGCTGATGCCTTTTGGCCGGTGAACGTGGGTGACAACACCGGTTGATGTCTCGTTGTGTGGGTAAACATAGAGATCAACGTCCTGCTCAGGGACAAACTCACCTCTGGTACCAGGCTCGGCGTTAATCACGGTTGGTGATTCAAGCCAAGGCGTGTCTAAGATCTTCGCAAACTTGCCACCGAATTCTCCGTGCACCAAAGCCTGCCCTTTTTTGAGGGCGAGGGAGTGGGTTGCAACATCCCAGAATGCTGATGCGCCTCCGTTACCAAGAATGATTTCGTAGCCCTCGGGGGCCTGGAACATCTCCAAAAGCCCAGCTTTGAGATCTCCAACAAGCGACTTGATGGGACCTTGCCTGTGCGAGGTGCCCATGAACTTGCTCCCAAACTCACTGAAGGCTTCGAACTGTTCTTTTCTCATGCGACTTGGACCGCATCCAAATCTGCCATCGAGTGGTTTTATGTTTTCTGGGATTACAATCTGGGCCATGGGCCAAAGTTTACTGCCCCAACTAGGCTGTTAGCTGTCCTGAAGGGGGCAAATTGACCGACCTGATCGATACCACCGAGATGTACCTCAAGGCGATTTACGAACTTGAGGAAGAAGGTCTTAATCCGATGCGCGTTCGAATTGCCGAACGCCTAGAGCACTCGGGCCCCACGGTTTCTCAAACGGTTGCTCGAATGGAGCGCGATGGGCTGTTGCGAGTTAAAGACGATCGGCTTTTGGAATTCACCGATGAGGGTCGACTCACAGCAGTTGAGGTGATGCGCAAACACCGACTTGCAGAGCGGCTCTTGCTTGAGGTAATCGGACTCCCATGGGAGAAGATTCACGACGAGGCTTGCCGCTGGGAGCACGTAATGAGTGAAGAGGTAGAGCGCAAACTGGTTGAACTGGTTTCCGACCCCAATGTCTCTCCGTTTGGCATGCCGGTCCCAGGTCTTGAACTACTTGGCTTGCCGCTTCGGAAAAGTATTGAGTGCAAATCTCTGACTGACCTTGAAGATGGTAAATACACCTTGTGCCGGATTGGAGAACCCTTGCAAATCGACTCCCAGTTCCTAATTCAACTCAGGGAGTTGGAGCTTTTGCCTGGTAAAGATGTTCTGGTGAGTAAAAACAACCAGAACTGGTTTGTGACAAATCTGGAATTGGAGGAGGGTCTGGTTGTTGACTCTTTAGTGGCACAACACCTGTTTCTGAGTGAAATCCCACAAAACTAGCTATAATTCACGAGCGGAAGTCCCAAAGACCTATCGGAGGATTCCTTTTGACAGCAATAGTTGCTGACTCACAAGTCCCATCACGTAGGTCTTTGCGTGCCCAGGAGAAGCGCCAGCCAAAGGCTGGACCAAGCTCATTCAGAACCGTTATGACCATGGCTGCCGCAACCGGATTGATGGCAACATTCGCTTTGCCCTCCTATGGTTTTGCACCAGAAGTTACCGCTGCCGCCGGGCTAACTAGAGATGGCAACATCGCAACCAGTGCAAACTCGGTTCAAGGTCTAACCATTGCAACTGTACGAGCTGTTGAGTTCACCCGCGGAGACTTCAAGCCTGCAGACGCTTCAGAATTTCAGGTAAAGCCAGCAGTACGATCGAGCTACACCGGTCCTCGAGCGGCTGATTACCTGGCAAATCCAAGATTCACCGCGTTGTCAAGTGCAAACATTATGAAGTCCGCGGTTGAGCTAGTTGGCACCCCTTACGTTTACGGCGGACAGACTCCTGCGGGTATTGACTGCTCGGGTTATGTACTCTTTGTTTACTCGCAGTTTGGCATTGACCTTCCGCACAGCGTGTATCAGCAGGCCAAGCTTGGTACACGAATCCCTGAGTCTGAGGCAGTGCCTGGAGACATCGTTGTATTCAATGACTTCTCACACAACGGCATTTACGCCGGAAATGGAAACTTCTACCACGCCCCGCAGCCTGGTGACCGAGTGAAGTTGGCACCAATCTTCACTTCTAGCTATCACATCATTCGACTCGCAAACATCGAAGAGTAAATAGCTACCAAATCTTCACCTTAGGGTCCTGCGTTTCTAACCAGTTTTTTCCGAAAAGCCTTTTACTCTTTCTCCAAGTATCGATTCAAAGGTATTTAGGGAGGTGTTCGATGCCAGGAACTCTGCATGCCAAGCTGGGTAACTGGATAGATCTGCACCGGTTCCCCTGCATACCCATGCCGGTAACTACGCGCGTCGCATTTTTGCGGCGCGTTTTTTATTTCCCGGCGTCGATTCGAATGCCCGCAATCCGTGTGGGCGAATTCGATTGGAGTAGAAATTGCGCACTCTCGTTCTAAACGCCGGCTATGAACCTCTGGCTGTAGTGAGTTTCAAAAGGGCACTGGTACTGGTGCTGAATCAAAAGGCAACGGTGCTGGCGGGAGATCAAAATGCGGTCATTCGCAGTGCCACTGAGGAATTTGAGCTACCTTCGGTGATTTTGCTGCAGCGCTATGTGCGTATTCCAAACTCTAGAAGGATTCCGGTCTCTCGAAGGGGAGTGCTGCGTCGCGATAACTTCAAATGTGGCTACTGCCTAAAGGGCGCGAACACCATCGATCACGTGCTGCCAAAGTCTCGAGGAGGCAAGGACAGTTGGGAGAACCTGGTTGCCTGCTGTTTGAAGTGCAATAACGCCAAGGGCGACAAGACTCCTGCAGAGATGGGCTGGGAGCTCAAGATAACCCCAAAGATGCCCACCGGAGTAATTTGGAGCGTCAGGGGAGCAGAAAAAGAGCAGCCGCAGTGGCGAGAGTTCCTTGCGATGCAGCGTCAAGCTGCGTGAGTGGCCCCGAGAAGAATCGAACTTCCGACACACGGTTTAGGAAACCGTTGCTCTATCCACTGAGCTACGGGGCCAAAAAGCCTTCTTAGAATAACGGGTTTAGTAGGCCACAGTTTTTCAACCCAGTTCTTTTTTGTTAGCTCTTGCGGGCAAGGCAACAGCGCGATTACCTGCATAACTCTTAGGCTTTTGGGGTGGAAAGACAAGAGTTTTTGGATCAGCTGGGAGCTGAGCTCGCGGCCATTGGTGGCTCAAATCCACTTACCAACTTTGAGGCTTCAAGTTTTGGCCAAATTGATCTTGCTAGATCTCACCCTGGGGGCTTGGCCCAGCTAACTGGTTCACGCAGCAGCACAATCTCTAATCTGGTGCGAGATGGAGTTGCTCAGTCGAGGGCGCTCAGTGCAGCGAGAAGAATAAGGAGTAAGTCACGCTCTATTGAACGCAGTTTTTCTATTGCGGCAATGTTTGTTGCGGCAGGAGCGGTGCTGACAGCTCAGGACAAGACGCTGCCGATTCTTTTGTGGCGGGCTCACCTTATCCCGAAGGGCGACGACTACGAGCTGAGATTAGATCAGACTCCGATTTTGAATCCTGCATTGAGTGAATTGCTTGTTAGAGCGCGATCTGATTTCAGAGAGTCCGATCTGATGGCAGTGGCCGGTGGGCAGGGAGAGCTCATGCCGGTCTCTGTGCTGTCTTTGGTGACCGAGGTGCTGGGTGATCTTGCAAAAGAGACCCAAAAACTGCTGGTGCTGGGGAACTTTGTTCCTGATTTGGTTAGAGCTAACCAGGTTGGCGTGCCAGATAGCGATTTACTTCGCCTTCTAACCGAAGGGGGCGAGCAAGCCGAACTGCAGGCAACAGAGCCACTCGCAGTTGAGAATGCGGATAGCTCGCAACTCAAGGTCCTGGAAAGAGCCCTCGCCGGTCAGTCTTTCGGGGTCTGGACTCTTCCCGGAGCTGGTTATCTGCAAACCGTCATCAACCTGCTGGCAAACCTTGCTTTGCAGCAAAAAAGGGCGCTACTCATCGCACCCAGGGCCCAAACATTGGATGAGGTTGCAGAGCGCCTCAATCAATGCAACTTCGGTGGGCTGGCAATTCGAGAAGGCAATGTCTGGGCAGACTCCGTGGCAGCAATCTCAAGAAATGAGAAATCGTCTGGGCATCACCTTGATTCAGCCAAGGCGCGTTTAGAAAAGGTTGAACTGGAGGTCAAAGAGTACTTTGACACTCTTCACTCGAATGGCAACCCACTGAATCTGACGCTGATTGAGATCATTGAGAAGCTAGCCGATTTGGCGGCAAAGCCAACCCCGCCGGTGAACTCAGCTCGAATCAAGCCAGAGCAGTTGCCCTCAATCCGACAAGCTGCCTCCTCACTTTTGGCAAGGGCTCACGAAGCAGGAGTCTTCCGCTATGGGCCTCAGGACTCACCATGGTTTGGTGCTCGGTTCACATCTGAAGCTGAGATTAGCCATGCTCTGAAAGGTGTCAAAGAGATATCAGGCGAGGAGTTCAGAACCCTCAGCTATCAAATTAATCGCTACCTAACCGATTTGAAGCTTCGACCTTGCCAGAGTGTCGAACAGTGGTCAGTTCAGCTAAGACTGCTCTTGGGGATCAGAGAGACCCTGGATCGGTTCTTACCTTCAATTTACGATCGACCGATTCACGAGATGATCACGGCAACTGGACCACGCTCAGAGCGCGGAAATCAATCCGGTGCGCAGCGAAGACGATTCAAAAAACTTGCCAAGGGATACATTCGCCCCGGGTCCACGGTTCCGAACCTTCACGCATCGCTCCAGGCAGCGCAGGAGCAGCTGGATTTGTGGAATGAGCTGAATGAATCAAAGGCGCCACCAAGCGTCCCGCTTGGTCTAAGTGATGTTCAGTCGAAGTATCAAAAAATCTTTAGTGTTCTCGAGAATCTGCAGCGTCATCTTGATCCGGATCCAGACATTGAGCTACTGACGAGGTTGAGCTTCGATGAACTCGGAGAAAAACTTGAAAGGCTAAGCAATCAGACTGAACCATTGGATCGCTATGTTGAGCGGTTGCCGCTGGTCGAGAGTCTGAATGAACTGGGGCTTGGAGCATTGGTCAGAGAGCTCTGCCGAGTGAATCCCACGCTCGAGCAGTTAGAGCTGGAATTCGATCTGGCATGGTGGCAATCCGCGCTAGAGACAATCGTGCAGGCGAACCCGAAGATCATGGATTACTCGAACCAGCAACTGGCTGCAATCGAGCTCGAATTTGAACTGGCCTCGCAGGAGGTTGTTGCACAATCCAGTGAGTATGTTCGCAGTCTTCTCTCAGATCGCTGGAAGCAAGCTATAAAGCAATTTCCAGCACAGGCCGACCAGCTTCGCAGGCTTTTGAAGGATCGTAAGCTCGACATTTCAAATGCTCATCGTGAGGGCAAAGAGCTCTGGAGCGCCTTGGCGCCCGCTGTTTTAGTCACCCCATATCGCCTGGCTGAAATGGCAAACGATGAGCAGTTTGATGTGGTGATTGTGTTGGACGCTGCGTCAATTGGGTTGGCCGAGGCCGCGCAAGCTCTCAAGAAGGCCAAGCAACTGATCGCCTTCGGCGATGATGTGATTGCAGCTCCAATGGACTTTGACACCGTCGCCAGAGCAACACCAAATGGAATTGATTCCGATCGCCGCAGTGTGTTCTCCTTTGCCAAGGAGAATCTGCCGCTGGCTTCGATCACTCGCAACTATCGCACCGGATCTCAGGTGTTGGGCAAATACTTAAACGACAACTTCTACAACTCTCAAATGGTTCTTGAACCCGCTGTTGGGCAGTTCTTTGGCAAGCACAACTTTGAGCAAATTCAACTTATCGATGGAGTAACAGCCACTACAACCATCGAAGGCGCCACCGAGTCGATGGATGCAGAGGTTCAAAAGGTCGTGGAGCTGGTTGTCAGCCACGCGCGTTGGACACCGGAAGAGTCTCTGATGGTAGTCACCGCTTCTCGGGTTCACGCCGAGCGAATCGCTCAAGCGGTCCAGGCGGAGGTGGGCAAGCAGGCTCAGCTGGCTGAATTCTTTGACGCCCATGGCCGTGAGCAATTTGAGTGCGTCACCATGTCGGAACTAACTCATCGGTTGGCTGATCGAGTGATTTTCTCGGTTGGATTCGGAAGGACACCAGAGGGCCGCATCTCGGGCTCGCTTGGTGATTTCAATTCTCCAAACGCTGGCCGCTGGATGGTGAATCAGATTGTCGCAGCCAGGAAGCGACTCAGCGTTGTCTCGGCATACAACTTCGAAGACTTCGCTCAATCACTTCCCGAGAATCAACGTTGGCTGAAGGATCTAATTGCCCCATCGTTCCTCTCTGACGTTCGATCTGGGGAGCCAGATCCGCTGCTACGCGATCTTTCTAAGCGGCTCGAAAAACTTGGCCTCAAAGTTCAGTTGAATTTTGCAGGCAGGATCGGACTCGCAGTCTCCCATGGCACCAAGGCGGCGGTGGTTGATGCAGATTGGTCTTTGGTAGGGGATAGCTGGGACGACAAGCTCAGGTTGCGTCCAGGTCTTTTGAGGGCAATGGGTTGGCAATATCTGAGAGTGCATGCACTGGAGCTGTTCGCTCGACCGCAGGATGTCGCAAACCGGATAGCGATGGATTTAGGGCTGGATCTCCAGAGCCGCAGCGAGCCGCTGTTTGAAGAGCGAGCGTTTGAAGACACCAACCGCGCTTGGGGAGACCCCGACGATTCAAATGATGATCGACTCAGAGACGATAAGCCCCCGCACTGGGGTTAGTCGCTCGAAGAGCCTGAGTCAGTCGAACTCTTTGAGTCAGTTCGGTAGAAGCCGGATCCTTTGAATGTAACCCCGAGGTTGCCGAACTGTTTGCGCAATTCACCTTGACACTTGGGGCACGTTGTCAAGGATTCCTCGTTGAAAGACTGCTGAATCTCTAGAGATTCACCGCAGGTCTTGCAGATGTATGAATAGGTTGGCATGACCGTCAAATTCTAGCTACTGATCAAAGCGCTTAAGACCGGTTGGTGTAATTGCATACTGCATCCTCACATCATGCTCTTCGGCCGCTATTTCGGGCACTAGTTCACCATCGAAAATCACACCGACAGCGGTTGCTACCGAAGTTTTCAGCACTCGGTCGTAGTAGCCCTTACCCTTACCCAATCGGTTCCCAAAGGCATCGATTGCTAGCGCAGGCACCAAAATCAATTCGATGGCATCGATTGGAAACCGCTCACCGGTTGGCTCCATGATGCCTAGCGAACCCTTGGTCAGATCACCAAAAGCAAATTCAATCTCATCATCGATAATCCTTGGCAAAAGTAAATTGTTGCTGCGCGAAAATTCCCTATTGAATGCGCTGGTGTCAGGCTCGCTTCGCAAGGGGTGGTAGCTGGCCACAGTCTTGACGCCGAGTTTTTCAACCAGAGCAATCAGCTGCTCGGTTAGTCCGGCACTGGATCGCGGCCTGAGTGAGAGATGGAGGGCGCGAAGTTCGGCCTTGCTTGAAGATGGCATGGGGGTAATCTTGCCAGCGTGGTGGAAAATGCGCACATCCGATTCCGAGACATCTCTCTCAGGCCCTTGCGACGCTGGGATGTTAGAGCACTCGAGAGGCTGATGCTGAAAGACCGCGCCTGGCTCTCCCCCTGGGAGGCCAGCACCCCGGGAATCAGATATCCGCTAAATGTTCGCAAGCTGGTTAGGGCGTATCTCGAGCAAATGCGTGATGGCACCGCAGTGGCCTGGGTCGTATTAGTGGATGGTGAGATTGCAGGTCAATTAAATGTCGCTAACATTCTGCACGGGTCGGTCAGCTCGGCATCGATCGGATACTGGATTGGCAAAGATTTTGCAGGTCGCAACGCGATACCAATTGCAGTTGCACTGGCAATCGATTACTTATTCGATCAACTAGGTCTGCATCGGGTTGAAATCGACATCCGACCCGAAAATGCGCCTAGTTTGCGGGTCGTGGAAAAGCTGGGACTTCGCAAAGAAGGGCTGAAAGAGCGCTTTATCCATATCGATGGAGCATGGCGTGACCATTTGATTTTTGCCATCACCAAGGAGGAGCGAACTGGCTCCATGCTTGGCCGTTTATCAAACACGCTAGAACAATAAGGTTCAATTAGAGGTTGACCCCATATCTTTTTAGACATGGAGTTTCCAGTGGGCTTGGGTGGGGTGACACTCGTTGTCGCTGCGTTCGTTTGGCTACTGGTCTTTGTCCCCGGCTACACAAAGCGTTCGCAGATTTCTGAAACCTCAAAATTTGTTATCCAACAGCAGCGCGAGGCTGATCGCAAAATTCCTATGACCAAGGACGAGCAGCTACGCCGACTCATCGGCACGCAGCGTGGATTCTCGGTATTGTTCGGCCTAACTTTCTTGGCTTCAGCTTCGCTTTGGGTTGCAACGGTGGCTAACTCGGGCTTGCTTGCATTTGCAATCCTCACCTCAGTGTTGTCAATCGCATCTTTGGCGCTTTCGAGGGCCGCCGCATCAAATGCCGCAAGGATTGCATCTGCTCTTCACAAAAACCGGTTGGAGGTGCGCTCAAAGGCCTCTAAGAGCATGTCGAGTGCTGCCGAGCGCAGGGAGTGGACACCGAACCCACTACCCGCTCCATTAGCCTCGCTTCCGAAACCGGAACCCGAAGAAGTGAAGCTCGCTGAAGTTATTCAAATCTCACAGCCACGAAAATCCCTCAGTGGTTCAGAAATTGATCAAATTTTGGCTAGGCGTCGGGCAATTTAGCTTTGTTGTCGTAGGCTTTTGCCGACTTCAAATTCAATTTCTGGAAAGCAAATCAAAAAATGGCGCTCATCGACTCAATCAAAAAGTTCTTTTCTCGCAGTGGCAAGGTTGTATCTGACACTTCAGCCAAGGTTGCTGACAATACCGCTGCCGGTGCAAAGGCTCTAGCCAAGGAAGCCGCTGACGCCGCCAAGCAGGTTGCAGAGGATGGCACTGCACTAGCCAAGGATCTAGCCTCAAAGGGTCTAGAGGCCGCGGAAGATGTTGCCAAGACTGCTGCTAAGAAGGCTGCCACCACTCGCAAGGCAGTTGCCAAGAAGCCTGCGGCCAAATCCACAACTGCTAAGAAGCCAGCGGCGAAGAAGCCTGCCGCAAAGACCTCAGCAGCCAAGCCAGCCACCAGGAAGCCAGCTGCAGCCAAGCCAGCCGCCAAGAAGCCAGCTGCTAAAACCACTGCAGCTTCGAAGCCTGCTGCCAAGACCACTGCCGCAAAGCCAGCCGCAAAGACCACTGCAGCTAAGAAGCCAGCCGCCAAAACGGCTGCTACTAAGAAGCCCGCGGCAAAGACCACAGCCACAAAGCCAGCTACTGCAAAAACCACCGCAGCTAAGAAGCCAGTGGCAAAGAAGCCTGCTGCACGCAAGCCTGCAGCTAAGTAATTTTTAGCCGACGGTGTATTTAGCCGCCTGAACAAGTGTTGGGTGGTTGAACTCAAATCCTGTCGCGAGCAATTTTTCAGCGCTCATTTTGTGTGAGGTGAGAAGAATTTGATCGGCGGCATCCCCGGCTGTGAGTCGCATAGCCCAGGCTGGAATTCGGATTAGGTTCGGCCTGCGGAGCTCTTTTCCTAGGGCTGAGAAGACTCGCTCGCAGGTTGCCGGTTCTGGGGCGCAGAAATTTAATGGACCCTCAGCACTGTCTGTGTTGATCAGGTGAATCATCGCTCTAGCGTGATCCTCGACTGTGATCCAAGCCCACCACTGCTTGCCGTTGCCTAGAGACTTCACAAACAAAAAGCTGATCATCAGCTTGATGAGCTTTAGGGCAATTGCGCTTCTGCTCATTGTGAGAGATGTTCGGACCAAGACAGTTCTAGTCTTTGCTTTCTTGGCTTCTTGTTCCCAATCGTTTGAAAGCTCTGCCATGAATCCGGTTCCCAGGGGGGAATCTTCGGTTAGTAGGTTCTCGCCACCGTTTCCATAAAAGCCCTCGGCAGAACCTGACAGGAATACCTTTGGTGGATTCTTTGCCTGATTGATGGCCTCAACTAACAACCTCGTCGAGTTGATTCTGGAATCAACCAGGGTCTTCGCGTATTTTTTGCTCCAGGGGATTTTCGAGGTGGTGGCGCCGGCCAGGTTCACAACCGCGTCAACTACCTCCATGATCTCTGGGTCCAGCTCGCCAGAGGCTGGGTTCCAGCTCACCTCTGAATCGCTTCGCTTTTCTCGCCTGACCAGCGAGATTGGTTCATGGCCAAGTGCCAGAAGTTGCTTTTTGAGCTCGGTGCCAATCAGTCCGGATGCACCCGAAATCAAAACCTTCACAAATACCTCCAGTAGCCCAGCTGTCATTCCCTACAATGACACGGTGTCGTTTATTCCGCGGCCATTTAGGAAAAAGAATTGAACGTAGAGCTTTGGGTTTGGCTTCTCACCATCGGCGTGCTCTCGGCCGTAATCCTTGGAGATTTGGTGTATCAAATCCGTCACCCGCACGAGCCGACGTTCAGGGAGTCCGCGGTGCAAAGCGCCATCTATGTGGCGCTCGCTTTGCTTTTCACGTTTGTGATTGCCTGGGCATGGCCTGGAGATTACTCGAGTGAGTATCTAGCTGGATTCATAACCGAAAAGGCATTGTCGGTGGACAACCTGTTCGTCTTTTTGATCATCTTCACGCAGTTCAAAGTGCCAAGGCATCTGCAGTCTGAAGCTTTGTTGGTTGGCATTGCGATTGCGCTATTGATGAGAGGCATCTTCATTGGCCTGGGGGCTGCATTCATTGAAAACTTCAGCTGGGCGTTCTACTTCTTTGGAGCTTTCCTGATTTTCACGGCCGCAAAGCTTATTAAAGACACCGTGGAGGAACTCCGACCTCATCAAATTGGCGAGGAAGAAGAGATGGCTTTCATGCGCTGGGTGCGCAGCTGGCTGCCTTCAACCAGCGAGTATCACGGCACCAAGCTATCGATTATTGAAAACGGTAAGCGCCTGTTCACTCCGCTGATGCTTGTGATGATTGCGATTGGCTTCACCGATTTGCTTTTTGCCCTCGACTCAATCCCCGCCGTTTACGGTCTAACAAATGAGCCATACATCGTCTTTGCTGCCAACGCGTTTGCACTGCTTGGTTTGCGGCAGCTGTTTTTCTTACTCTCTGGCTTGATGGAGAGACTTCGCTACCTAGGCTTTGGGCTTAGTTTCATTCTGGGCTGGATTGGCGCCAAGCTGGTAATTCACGCACTTCACAAGAACGAGCTCCCATTTATCAATGGCGGTGAAGAGGTAAAGATCATCCCGGAGATTTCAACTGGGCTATCTCTCGCCGTTATCGTCTTGACGCTTGTGGTAACAACTGTATGGTCGCTAATGGCAACCAGAAACCTTGCAAAAAGCTAAATCCACCAGGGGAACCACATCTGGATTCGCCAGAGCCAATAGGGCGTTTCGAGCCCCATCCAAATGCTTAGAAAATAGAGCGCGAAAACGATTGCGACCAGCACAAAAAGCACAATCCGAAAATCTCGCCAGGGTTGATTTTTCACAACACCATTGCGCCAGTAATGGTGCAGTGCGTAGGAGATGGCTAGTGCGTAGAACGGTGACAAGACCACAGCGTAGAAAATGAATGTGGTTCTTTCGAGGAAAAAGACCCAGGGCAGCCAGCCAGCCAGAAAACCCGTCAAAATCGCTAGCTCCGAATAGTTGAATCTTCTGAATTGCCTGACCAGCATCCAGATCATCGCCAACAGGCCGGCGAACCAAATGACCAAATTGGGTATTGCGGTGATGGCTTGCGTGCACTCACTAAGCCAAGTGCAGCTGTCCCCAAGCTCATCGCGTTCAAAGAAAAATGCGGTCGGCTTTCCCATCAACAGCCAGGAAAACGCATTGGCTTGGTAGGGGTGATCGGATGCAAGTCCGGTGTGAAAACCGAAAGCGTTCTGGTGATATTCAAAAAGCGGCAGTATCCAGCCCCGCTCGGGCTGCCGACCCCAACCATCTTGGCCGAGTATCCAGCCAAGCCAGCCGAATAGGTATGTGGCGCTTGCTGGCACTAATAGCGTGAGTGCATTCACAAAGCCCTGGCCGATTGCCAATACCGGTGGCAAGCCAAGTCGTTTTCTAATCACGAGGTCAGTGATGAATGTGTAGAGCCCAAAACCGGCTAGGAAGTAAAGCCCAGACCATTTGACGCCGGTAGCTAATCCAAGAGAA
The DNA here is from genome assembly GCA_965661645.1 of uncultured Aquiluna sp. GTDB lineage: Bacteria > Actinomycetota > Actinomycetes > Actinomycetales > Microbacteriaceae > Aquiluna. Next base: position 7,993 of record CBFIEQ010000007.1, on the reverse strand, counting down.
ATGCCAGCTGGAATCAGCCATGGCCTAAGTGCCAGTGAGTTATTCACCAGTCGATTCATCCTTGAGCGCCAGTGATGTAGGTCAAGCACTAAAAAGTAAAAGCCCAGCAAAACAAAGAACATCAAGATGCCATCGAGAATTGCGGTTCTAGACATCACGATGGCAAGACCTTCTATGGCCAGTAGCAGCCCCGCCAACAGGGCAAATACCCTGTTGCCAATCAACTTTTGTGCAATGGCAATGACAAGTGGAATCGCGAGGGTTCCCAATAGTGCGACCGAGAAGCGCCAACCAAGAGTGCTTGCCGGGCCAACGAGCTCCATCCCGAGCCATATAACCCACTTGCCTATCGGCGGGTGAACCACGTAGGCGGCTTCAGTTAGGTAACCGGTTAGGTCACCAGATTCAAAAGCGGGGTTTGGGTCCTCTGACCATTTGCGCTCTGAACCAAACAGTCCGAGGGTAAAGGCATCTTTGACGTAATAGGTCTCATCGAAGATCAGAGTTTTGGGATTCGCCAGATTAGCAAAGCGAATAATCCCACCAAGGAAAGTGATTGCCAAAGCGCTGAGCACGTACAGAGGGCGACTACCGCTGATCAATCCAGCGAGTTTATGAACCTGAGCAATCACGGTTAGATGCTAGTTTGCTTAGCGTGTTGATACTTGCGGCCACACCCATTGGCAATCTAGGCGATGCTTCAAAGCGCCTCATCGAGCTGCTGGCAACCGCCCAGCACATCGCGGCTGAGGACACCAGAGAGCTAAAAAAACTTGCCACCAGACTCGAAATCAAGCTCATCGCAAAGCTCTACAGCCTCCATGAACACAATGAGGCGGGGAGATTGCAACAGCTGATTGATATTGCCAAGACTCAGGATGTTGTGGTGGTGTCGGATGCGGGTATGCCGACGGTTTCTGATCCGGGGTTCTTGCTGGTGAGGGAGTGCATCGCAAACGACATCGAGGTGAGCATAGTTCCAGGCCCCTCAGCGGTGCTTTCGGCGCTCGCGGTCTCCGGTTTGCCAACTGATCGATTTAGCTTTGAGGGCTTCTTGCCTAGAAAACAGGGTGAACGCAAGGCTGTGTTCGAATCTTTGAAGCAAGACCGCAGGACGTTGATTTTCTTTGAAGCGCCGCATCGAATTCTCGATGCGCTCGAGGATGCCCTGGTGGTTTTGGGGAATAGGGTCGCGAGTGTCTCTCGCGAATTGACAAAAAAGTTCGAACATACCGAGCGCGGATCACTCTCTGAGTTGATTAGCTGGGCAAAAACTGAACCCAAGGGTGAAATGGTTTTGGTTATCGCCGGAGCCCAAGAGCAGGCAGTTGACTATGACCTTTTGGGGCGTAAAGCCATTGAGCTCAAGGACGATGGGCTGGGTTTGAAAAAGGCTGCTCAGCTCCTAGCGCAACAGCACAATGCATCATCTAGTGCAATCTACGAGCGAGCATTGGCGCTCAAACCCTAAGATATCGGGGTGTCCAAATCCTTTTATGTAACAACGCCCATCTTCTATGTGAACGATGCGCCACACATTGGGCACGCTTACACCGAGGTTGCTGCAGATGTGCTGACCCGCTGGCATGCTCAACGAGGTCAATCATCATTTCTTTTGACGGGAACCGATGAGCACGGTGAGAAGGTGCTCCGCACCGCGCTTGGCAACAACACTGACCCTAAGAGCTGGACGGACAAACTGGTAACTGAGTCTTGGCTGCCACTACTGGAAACTATTGACATCAACAATCAAGACTTCATCCGCACGACCGATGAGCGTCACAAAATTGCGGTGCAGAAGTTTTTGCAGAAGCTCTATGACGATGACTTTATCTATCAAGGCTCCTTCCAGGGCAACTACTGCGTTGGCTGCGAGGAATACAAAAACGACGGTGATTTGATTGACGGTTCGGGCGAATTCACCGGGCAAAGGGTCTGTGCAATTCACTCAAAGCCAGTTGAGCAGCTAAATGAGAACAACTACTTTTTCAAGCTGAGCGAGTTCCAAGATCGACTCTTGGATCACTACGAGCAAAACCCTAAATTCGTGCAACCGGAATCTGCTCGCAACGAGGTGATTTCTTTCGTGCGGCAGGGGCTATCTGATCTATCTATTTCGCGCTCAAAAGAGCGCTTCGACTGGGGTATTGATATCCCCTGGGACAGCTCTCACATCACCTACGTCTGGTTCGATGCGCTTCTGAACTACATCACTGCGATTGGTTATGGCGAGGACGAGGCCAAGCTGAACTCACTCTGGCCTGCCGATGTTCAGGTTGTGGGTAAGGACATTCTTCGTTTCCACGCAGTCATCTGGCCCGCCATGTTGATGGCGGCTGGCCTTGAGCCACCAAAGCAGGTTTTTGGCCACGGCTGGCTTTTGGTTGGCGGCGAGAAGATGTCAAAGTCAAAGTTGACCGGAATCGCTCCAACTCAAATCACCGATGCCTTCGGTTCAGATGCCTTCAGGTATTACTTCATGAAGGCGATCGGCTTTGGCTCCGATGGATCGTTCAGCTGGGAAGACCTCTCGGCGAGATATAACGCGGAGCTAGCCAACGGTTTTGGAAACCTAGCGTCGCGTTCGATAGCAATGGTGAAGAAATACTTCGAGGGGGTTGTCCCAACCCCTGGTGAATACCTCGACGCAGACAATGAGGTAATCAGGTTGGCAAACAGAGTGGTGCTCGAAGCAGATGCGGCCATCGACCAGGTTGCGATTCACGAGGCCATTCAAAAGAGTTGGTTGTTGGTCGATGAACTAAACAACTACATCACCACACAGGCCCCCTGGGTTTTGGCAAAAGACGAGGCAAGCACTCAAAGATTGGCAACGGTGATGTATGTCATTGTTGAAGGCCTCAGGGTTTTGAACATCTTGCTTGCTCCCATCATGCCCAAGGCAACACAAAAGCTTTGGGCAGCCATTGGCGAAGGTGAGCTATCGGCTCAGACAATTGAATCAGCAAGCCAGTGGGGCCTGACTAATTCCGGTTTTGTGCTGAACGAATTAGAGCCACTGTTCCCCAGGGTCGATCAGGCAGAATGACCGACACAATCCGGCAGCGCAAAGACTACGAGAGCTCAGAGCGAAAGCCAAGGCTCTACCCAGAGCTACCGGAGCCACTGACAGTTGGCACCTATGACAATCACACTCACCTCGAAATTGCCGACTCTGACTCACCGTTAGGCGTTCAGGATCAGATTGAGAAAATGCGTGCAGTTGGCATGTTGGGCGCAGTCCAAGTCGGGGTGACTCTGGAAAGCAGCATCTGGTCCGCAGCGGTTGCAAAATCGGAACCGATGCTCTTGGCTGCCGTTGCGATTCACCCAAACGAAGCCCCGCTCTATGGCAGCCGCGCAAAACTCGATGAGGCGATTGCCGGTATTGCGGAGTTGGCAAGCCAGCCTAGAGTTCGGGCAATTGGCGAAACCGGCTTGGACTTTTTTAGAACTGAGGGTAGCGATGAGCTTTCCTTGCAACTTCACTCCTTTGAGGAGCACATTGCGATCGCCAAAGAGTTTGACCTTGCACTTCAGATTCACGATCGCGATGCACACATGGACGTCGTGAAGACGCTGAAAAGAGTTGGAGCACCCGAACGAACTGTCTTTCACTGCTACTCCGGAGATCTTGAACTTGCCGAGATTTGTAGGCAAGAGGGTTGGTATCTGTCTTTTGCAGGGAACATCACGTTCAAGAAAAACCAACACCTAAGAGACTCACTTTTGCACGTACCAAGATCGCAAATCTTGATCGAGACCGATGCCCCGTTTTTGACTCCGGAGCCACTTCGTGGAAGGCCCAACGCTCCTTATTTGGTGCCTCACACGCTCAGATACATGGCCCAAATCACTTCAGATGACGTTGAACAGTTGGCTCAGAAACTGAACGAAAACACCGTCAACGTTTACGGCTCTTGGTCCGAAGGTCTCAGCTAATGCTTGGAGCGGCTGAAATCAGGCAGCTGGCTGAGAAGCTCGATATCAGGCCAACAAAAAAGCTTGGTCAGAACTTTGTGATCGACCCAAATACCATCCACCGCATCGTCGCTGCAGCTCATCTGAACAAGGGGGATGTTCCGGTCGAGATAGGTCCTGGTCTTGGTTCTTTGACTCTTGGGCTGCTCGCTGCAACAACAAAGGTCATAGCTGTTGAAGTTGATGAGCGATTAGCGCAACAGTTGCCCCTGACGGTTCAAAAGCATGCCCCTGAAGCGGAGTTGGAACTGGTGATTGCGGATGCACTCAAGGTCACTGAGCTTCCATCTGAGCCAACCGCTCTCGTTGCAAACCTGCCATACAACATCTCAGTGCCGGTTCTGCTTCACTTCATGGAACAGTTCCCGAGTATCAAAAAGGGACTGGTGATGGTCCAAGCCGAAGTTGCGCACCGACTGGCTGCAGCTCCAGGTTCAAAAGATTATGGAGTGCCAAGTCTGAAACTTGCCTACTACGGGCCTGCCAGACTGGCAGGCAATGTTGCAAGAAGCATCTTCTGGCCTGTGCCAGGGGTTGACAGCGCGCTGGTATTTTTTGAGCGAACTCGCGAAGATTTTTCTGATCGCAAAGAGGTCTTTGCGGCAATAGATGCCGGATTTGGAATGAGACGCAAGACCCTCAGGCAGGCGCTGGCCTCATGGGCAGGATCGGCTCAAAGAGCCGAGGAAATCCTCATCGCGGCAAATATCGCCCCTAATCAGAGGGCCGAAGAGTTGGGAATCGAAGATTTCATCAGGATTGCGAGTAAAAAGTGATTGGCGCAAAAGCTCCAGCAAAAATCAACCTGTTTTTTGAGGTTGGTAAAAAACGGCTTGATGGCTATCACGATGTCTTGAGCATCTATCAGTCGCTAGATCTTTTTGAAGAGGTCTACGTTGAGCCATCAGATACATGGGAAGTCTCTGTTGTTGGTGAGCTATCTCCAGACCAGCTCGATCTGGTGCCTACTGATGAGAGCAACTTGGTGATAAAGGCGGGCTATGCGCTCGCGTCGTCAGTTGGGATAGAGAACCCACAGCCAATGCGCTTCAAAATCCACAAGCGCGTTCCGGCAGCCGGAGGTGTTGCTGGAGGCAGCGCTGATGCGGCTGCTGCTCTGGTCGCACTCAATGAGGCCTGGTGTTTGGGTCTTGAAAAAGAACAGCTCATGAAAGTCGCGTCCAAGCTTGGTGCAGACGTGCCGTTTTCACTTTTAGGCGGCACGGCCCTTGGCACCGGATCGGGCACCGAGCTCAAGGCACTTCCTGCCCTCCAAAAGCAACACGTGCTTTTGGTGTTTTCAGAACCTGGGCTTAGCACCCGAGAAGTCTTTGGGATCTTTGATGAAATCAATCCTGAGGGTGATCTAGCCTCCAGCTCGGCAGATTTTGATGCGGGCTTCAATCTTGACTTGGCAGGCAGGAACTCGCTGCTTTTAGCCGCGCTAACACTCCGTCCGGACCTGAGCGAGCTGATGAACATCGTTCCTGGTGAGGCAAGGCTGTCGGGGTCTGGACCAACGCTGTATTTGCTGAGCCAAGATGTCCAGGAGATTTCTCGGTGGGAGAGTGCTTACAGAGCCAAAGGCTTAGAGACTCTGGTCACTGGTTTTGGTTCCCATGGGGCGGAGCTTATCTAGTGGCGCATCTAATGGGTGGCGATGAAATCAGCCATGAGTTTCCAACTAAAGAGGTATTCAACTCCGTCACCGTAGGTCTAAACGAGGGCGATCGCATTGGAATCGTCGGCCGCAACGGTGACGGCAAATCAACTCTGATGAAGATCTTGACCAAGCAACTCATCCCGGATGTAGGTCGAATCACATGGCGAGGTAATTTGCAGGTTGGAGTCTTGACTCAGGTCGATGCCATTGACTCAGAGCTGAGCGTCGCCATGGCTGTTGTGGGGGATAGGCCAGAGTATGAATGGGCTTCAGATGCCAAGATTCGAGATGTTCTCAAGGGGCTGGTTGGGGATCTGGACTGGAATCAAAAGGTCGGTTCGCTTTCTGGCGGTCAGCGCAGAAGAGTTGCGCTAGCGGCCCTTTTGGCGGGCGAATACGACGTTATTGCCCTTGATGAACCCACTAACCATCTAGATGTTGACGGGGTGGCTTGGCTTGCCAACCACCTCAATAATCGCTGGGGTAAAAACTCGGGAGGTTTGATGGTCGTGACTCACGACCGCTGGTTTCTAGATGCTGTTTGCAATTACACCTGGGAGGTATTTGGCGGCAAAGTCGAGGCCTTTGAAGGCGGGTATGCCGCCTACATCCAGCAACGCGCCGAGCGTGATCGGCAAGCAGCAGCAATTGAGTCTCGCAGGCAGAACCTTTTGCGAAAAGAGCTTGCTTGGCTGGGTCGTGGAGCGCCGGCAAGAACCGCCAAGCCCAAGTTCCGAATTGACGCAGCATTGCAAATGATTGGCAATGATCCACCTCCTAGAAACCCCATCGAACTTTCGCAGTTGGCAAGTGCCAGGTTGGGTAAAGATGTCGTGGACATTGAATCGATGAGCTATCAAACCCCGGACGGTAAAGAAATCTTCAATGACGTGACGCTTCGGATGGGTCCGGGGGATCGCATTGGCTTTGTTGGGGCCAACGGCGCGGGCAAGACTACTTTAGTGAAGCTAATCACCGGAGCACTTCAGGCAACATCTGGGCGCGTGAAGATCGGCAAGACGGTTCGGTTTGCAACGTTGAGTCAAGATGTTCACGAGCTTGATAAACGCGGTGATGACCGGATCTTCAGCATGATTGCGAATGAGAAGAAGACTTTCACGGTCGGCAAAAAAGAGCTTGGAACCGGGCAGCTTTTGGAGCAGCTTGGTTTTGATTCGCCGCAGTTGCAAACTCCAATCAGAGATCTATCGGGTGGCCAAAGACGAAGGTTCCAGCTCTTGCGACTGTTGTTCACAGAGCCGAACGTGCTGATTTTGGATGAACCAACCAACGACCTCGACACCGACATGCTGGCTGCGATAGAAGACCTGCTGGATTCCTGGCCTGGGAATCTGATTGTCATTAGCCACGACCGTTATCTGTTGGAACGCGTCACAGACAATCAATACGCCATCTTGGGAGATGGAAAGATCCGCCACCTCACCGGTGGTGTCGATCAGTATCTGCAGCTTAGGGCTCAACAGGATGCCGCTGAGACCCCGCTCACTAAAACCAAGTCCAGTTCACTCTCGGGTGCCGAGCGCAGAAATCTTGAAAAGGATTTGGCGCGAATCGAGCGCATGCTGGATAAACGAAATCAAGAAAAATCAGCGCTCGAATTGGAGCTTGCAGGGCACGACCAGGGCGATTACGAAGGGCTTATCGCACTGGGTGAAAAGCTTGCCGCGCTCGGTGCGGAGATAAATCAGCTCGAGATTGATTGGTTAGATACCCAACACTCACTGCAAGAGTAGCCAATCTCTGGCAGACTTGTCGCCGAGGTTGGGTAAACCTCGTTCCGCTCTGGTGTAACGGCAGCACGGCGCTCTTTGGAGGCGTCCGGTCTAGGTTCGAATCCTAGGGGCGGAGCTAGCCAACAAGCTAAGGGGTAACTTGCGAGAACTAGCGGTTGTGGTGCTGGCAGCAGGCCAGGGAACCAGAATGAAGTCTGCAACCCCGAAGGTCTTGCACAACCTTGCAGGAATGCCAATCCTTGGTCACGTTCTTGCAACCGCTCATGCGCTAAAACCCAAAAAGGTTCTTGCAGTTCTCCGCCATGAAAAAGAGCTGATTGAAACTTACGTTTCTGCTCACTTTCCAAACACCGAGGTGGTCACACAGGACGAGGTTCCTGGCACTGGTAGGGCGGCCGAGCAAGCGCTTGAAGCCCTAGGTGAATTCGATGGCGACGTCCTGATTCTCTCGGGCGATGTTCCGCTTTTAGATGTTGAAAGTATTGAGCAGCTGTTAGCGCGTCATCGCGAGCAGCGCCTCGCTGGAACTTTAATCTCTGTTGAACTTGAGAACCCCAATGGCTACGGGCGGATTTTGCGCTCAACTAGCAATGTG
>CBFIEQ010000006.1:0-31604 GCA_965661645.1 uncultured Aquiluna sp. | reverse complement strand
AAACGGCATTGGTCGAACAGGAAACCATGGCAGTTACTCGCGCCGCCTACGAGGCCTACCAGCGCATGTTGGAAGCCGGTGTCGCCAGGGAAGTTGCGCGCATTGTGTTGCCCCTGAACATCTACTCTTCGATGTATGTGACCATGAACTCAAGGTCACTGATGAATTTCCTGTCACTTCGAACTAAGCGCGAGGGAACCCATTTCCCATCCTTCCCGCAGCGGGAAATTGAAATGGTTGCAGAGCAGATGGAAGAGTATTGGGCGGCGCTTATGCCACTGAGCTACTCATCGTTCAATGAGAACGGTCGCGTCGCACCCTAGAGGTATAACGGGCTAAACCAGTAGGCTTAGCCGGATGGTAACGCGCGAACCCGATGTATTCGGCCAGGTACTGGTCGCCCTGGTAACTCCAATGACCTCAGATGGTGAGGTGGACTGGGATGCCACCGAGCGCCACATCGACTACATAGTCTCAAACGGTGCCGACGGCGTAGTTGTTACTGGGACCACCGGTGAAACTTCAACTTTGACCGATGCCGAGAAAATCAAGCTTGTCGAGGTTGGAAAGTCAGTAGCGGCCGGTAGGGCAAAGATCATCACAGGCGGTGGCTCTAATGAGACCGCCCACGCAATTCAGCTATACAAGGCCAGCGAGAAAGCCGGCGCCGATGGGGTGATGATTGTCACTCCCTATTACAACAAGCCAACCCAGGCTGGAATCCTCACCCACTTCCGAATGATTGCCGATGCAACCGATCTGCCGGTGATCTTGTATGACATTCCTGGCCGCACCGGTGTCGCGATCTCCTATGACACTTTCCACCGCGCTGCAAAGCACCCAAACATAGTTGCCATTAAAGACGCCAAGGGCGATTTGGCTCAGGCAACCAGGCTGCTGTTGGAAACCGGTTTGATGTATTTCTCGGGTGACGATTCAAATGTCTTGCCGCATCTCTCACTTGGCGCAACCGGATTGATTGGCGTAACCGCGAACATCGCTCCACACGCCTACCGAGCCATGGTTGATGCAACCAATGCCAATGACTTCCACGCTGCCCTGAAGGTGCACAACGCGCTCGAGCCATTGCAGCGAGCAATCATGACGCACGTGCCCGGCACGGTAGCTGCTAAGTATGTTTTACATGGCCTTGGCCTAATCAACTCACCGCGAGTTAGGTTGCCGTTGGTTGGTCCTGAGGATCACGAGGCAGCAGCAATCGAAAACGGTATTGACCAGGTATTGAGCGTTCCAGGTTTGAGCTTTGACAACTTCCGACCCGATCGGAACGCGGCTGCTGGTGGCGCTCTGCCAAAGGTAGCCGGGACCACCCGCTAGTGGAGAGCCCAGCCAAGCTTCAGCGCGGGACCATGCGCATAATTCCCCTTGGCGGACTGGGGGAAATCGGTCGCAATATGACCGTATTTGAGCTTGATGATCAGATCATGATCATCGACTGCGGAGTCTTGTTTCCTGAGGAGACTCAGCCTGGTGTTGATGTAATCCTGCCCGACTTTGGTTACCTGGAGGACAAGCTGGATCGCATCTCCGGGTTGGTTTTGACTCACGGTCATGAGGATCACATCGGCGGTGTTCCCTATCTTCTAGGCATGCGCAAGGACATCCCAATTCTGGGATCCAGGCTCACACTCGCCTTGGTTGAGGCGAAACTCAAAGAACACCGCATAACTCCTTTCACCCACACGGTCGTCGAGGGCCAGAGGGAGAAACTGGGACCCTTTGAGCTTGAGTTTGTAGCGGTGAATCACTCGATACCAGACGCACTGGCAGTGATGATCCGATCCAGTGCCGGCTCAGTGCTTGCAACCGGTGATTTCAAGATGGACCAGCTGCCACTTGACGGCAGGCTTACCGACCTTCGTGCCTTTGCTCGAATTGGTGAAGAGGGCTTAGATCTCTTTATGGTGGACAGCACCAACGCCGACACCCCTGGTTTCACGCCGCTTGAGCGAGACATTGGACCAGCCATTGAAACCGTGATGGCAAAAACTCCGGGAAAAGTGGTGGTGGCATCCTTTAGCTCTCACGTGCACCGGGTGCAGCAGGTTCTGAATGCCGCTGCAGCCAACAACCGCAAGGTTGCCTTTGTGGGGCGATCAATGGTCAGAAATATGGGGATTGCCTCGGAGCTTGGCTTTTTGAATGTGCCAGACAATCTGATAATCGAGCAAAAACATGCTCAGGATTACCCGGATAGCCGAATCGTGTTTATGTCTACCGGCTCTCAGGGTGAACCAATGGCTGTGCTCTCTAGAATCGCGAAGCAGGATCACCAAATCATGCTGGGCGAGGGTGACACTGTGCTGCTGGCAAGTTCGCTGATCCCCGGCAACGAAAATGCCGTGTATCGAGTGATTGACGGTCTGACCAGATTAGGTGCAAATGTTGTGCACAAGGGCAACGCCAAGGTGCATGTTTCAGGCCATGCCGCAGCTGGAGAGCTGCTCTACTGCTACAACATTCTCAAGCCTAAGAATGTGATGCCAATCCATGGTGAGTATCGCCATCTTGATGCCAATGCCAAGCTCGCTATTCGTACTGGCGTGGCACCGGAGCGGACACTGATCGTCGAAGACGGTGCAGTTGTGGATCTGAAAGACGGCATTGCTCAGGTTGTTGGCAAGGTTGCATGCGGGATGCTCTATGTAGATGGGAAAACCGTTGGCAAGATCACCGAGGAAGACCTCAAGGACCGGATGATTCTGGCCGCTGAAGGCTTCATCTCAATCTTTGCTGTGGTGGACCGCGTTACCGGAACCATCGTTGAAGGCCCAGAAATCAGGGCTCGTGCCTATGCTGAGGACGACCATGTCTTTGATGACATCTTGCCCGCTATCGAGAAGGCAATGGCTGACGCAGCTGCTGAGGGCGTGAGAGATACCTACTTGTTCCAGCAGGTTATTCGAAGGGTCATAGGTTCTTGGGTGGCAAAGGCTCACAGAAGAAAGCCAATGATTATCCCGATCGTTGTCTTCTCTTCCCGCCCCGCCTAATCAGTAAATCGCTAGCTTCTTGCTAGTTTTTTGCTCATGGCATCAAAGACCCCTCCACCAAAACGTGCGTCGACGGCTCGCTCTCGCTCTGGCGCACCCTCTGGAAAGGCCCAGCAGTCAACAGGTAGTGGATCTGGCCAGAAGTTTCTGAATTCGCTCAGGCGCCTTTACATGGCGATTGCTCACCTGGTTGGCGGAGGCCTAAGGGCATTCAGTTCCAAGAAGATTGCGGACGAAGATCGCAGAGATGGCGCTCCGTTCTTTTTGTTTTTGCTGAGCGTTCTGGGCGCTGTTTTTGCATGGTTTTTGATTCAGGAACCGTGGGCGAGATTTCTGCATGACTTCAGTTTCGGCATGCTCTTTGGGCTAACTGCTTTTGGGTTGCCGGTGGTGTTTATGGGTTATGCGATTTATCTCTTTCGAAACCCTGCGACCGTCAGAAACGGCTCTAGGTTCGGCCTTGGCTTTTGGTTACTGCTATCGGTGATTTCAGGCTTTTTCCACGTCTTCACCGCTTCACCCTCGCCGCAGCAGGGTCCGGAGGCGCTGGCGGCAGCTGGAGGCCTGTTTGGCTGGCTTCTGGCTGGCCCACTTCTGGCAACAGTGACCATCTGGGGAGCGGTGCCGATTCTTGCGGTGCTGGCGGCAGTCTCCGTTTTGGTTATGACTGGCACTGCGCCAAATAAGATTCGCGAAAGACTTAGGGCGCTGAATGATTACCTCTTTGGCCAAAAGCGGGAATCTTTAGAGACCGATGCCTTTGACGGTAAGAAATCAAGCTGGTGGCAAAAAGCTGACTCCCAAGAACCAGCTTTTGACACCGCTGTGGTCGACATCGATGAATTCATTGAAGAGGACCTAGCGAATCAAGAGCTGCCAGCCATTGAAGTTCCCACCAGCGAACCAGAGCCAGATCCAAGCCCAGAGCTTGAGTTTATGGACGGCGAAGAGGGCCTAACGGAGCCGATCGATTTACCGACTCAGAAGAAGGTGAAGCCCTACGCATTGCCAGGGCTAGCTCTGCTAGCTGCCGGAACAGCCCCGAAGGCAAAAACGGCTGTGAACGATCAGCTGGTGTTGGCCATCGATGCTGTGTTCAAAGAGTTTGACGTTGAGGCCAGAGTGGCAGGCTTTTTGAGGGGTCCAACAGTGACTCGTTATGAGGTCGAGTTAGCTCCGGGCGTAAAGGTCGAAGCTGTCACCAGACTTTCGAACAACATCAGCTATGCAGTTGCTTCCAATGAGGTCAGAATTCTCGCACCTATCCCTGGCAAGTCGCTAATCGGTATTGAGATTCCCAACACTGACAGGGAAACCGTCTCGCTCGGAGATGTCTTGCGCTCGAAGAACGCATCGGCCTCTTCTCATCCACTGACAATCGGTGTCGGCAAGGATGTCGAGGGAGGCTACCTGGTTGCCAACTTGGCCAAGATGCCGCACCTTCTGGTTGCTGGAGCGACTGGTGCAGGTAAATCGAGTTTTGTGAACTCGATGATCACCTCAATTTTGATGCGAGCAACTCCAGCTGAAGTCCGCATGGTGTTGGTTGACCCCAAGCGAGTCGAGCTCTCCGCCTACCAAGGAGTTCCTCACTTGGTCACTCCGATCATTACAAATCCTAAAAAAGCGGCTGAGGCGCTCCAGTGGGTCGTTAAGGAGATGGATTCCCGATATGACGATCTAGCGTCCTTTGGCTTCAAGCACATCGATGATTTCAATCGAGCTGTGGTGGCCGGTGAGATTTCCGTCCCCGAGGGATCGAAACGTGACCTGCAGCCCTACCCCTACCTTTTGGTTGTGGTGGATGAGCTTGCCGATTTGATGATTGTTGCGCCCAGGGATGTTGAGGATGCCATTGTCCGCATCACTCAGTTGGCCAGAGCCTCCGGTATTCACCTGGTGCTGGCCACCCAGCGACCCTCAGTGGATGTTGTGACAGGTCTGATAAAGGCGAATGTGCCATCGCGCTTGGCTTTCTCGGTCTCCTCGGTGACCGACTCGCGAGTGATCTTGGATCAACCTGGGGCTGAGAAACTCGTTGGTCAGGGAGATGCTCTCTTTGCACCTATGGGTTCAAACAAAGCACTTCGGGTTCAGGGCGCTTGGGTATCAGAGGCCGAGATGGCAAGGGTTGTCGCCCACGTCAAGAACCAGATGGAGCCTGAGTACCGCAGCGACGTGAACCAGGTAAGTGCGACCAAGGTTGTAGATGCTGACATCGGTGATGACCTTGAGCTGTTGCTGGCCGCGTGCGATTTGGTTGTGAACTCTCAATTCGGTTCAACATCAATGTTGCAGCGCAAACTAAGGGTCGGGTTCGCCAAGGCTGGACGATTGATGGATCTAATGGAATCTAGAGGCGTGGTTGGTCCATCCGAGGGCTCGAAGGCAAGAGATGTTCTAATCAAGCCAGATGAGCTACCAGCTCTGATTGCGAAGCTGAGCGGTCAAACCACCGCGGTTTTTGAGGGAGATAGCGCCACCGAAGAACCCGATGAAGACGCTTGGCAGCTGACGGGAAGGCCAGATGCCTAAGGGTTTTTTCTATCGCCAGACCCCGAACCTGATTACCTCTTCGCGAATTCTGGTCGTCCCGATTGTCTTCTGGCTCATTCTGGCCGAGTGGGATAGCTACGTTGGCCGCTCAGTCGCAATAGTTTTGCTTGTGCTTGCTGCCTCCACAGACGGTATCGACGGGGCAATTGCTCGAAAACGTGACTTGGTTTCAAACCTCGGCAAGATCCTCGACCCAATTGCCGACAAGGCACTTTTGTCGGGTGCGCTAATTGCCCTCTCAATTCAAGGAGCAGTGCCCTGGTTAGCAACTGGATTGATTCTGCTGCGCGAGCTTGGGGTGACGCTCTATCGCCTGGTCGTTGTTCGAAAGAAGATTATTGCGGCAACTGGAGGCGGCAAGTTTAAGACCGTAATGCAGGTGATCTCGGTTTCCCTTTACGTTGCTCCATTAGGTGTCCTAGGGCTCTGGTACCTGTGGTTATCCGACATTGTGCTCTGGTTCACCGTTGCACTCACGCTGATTACCGGAGTCAGAATCATATGGCCGAAAAAGAACTAGTCGCGCTTTTGCGCGATGCGGAGCAGTTTCTTGCTACCGCAGAATCATTGACCGCGGGCTTCTTAGGCGCTCGAATAACCGAAACGGCTGGCTCTTCAGATGTTTACCTAGGTGGCGTCATCGCCTACCAAAACTTTGTGAAGCAGGAACTACTCGGAGTCTCAGCTGCTCTGTTGGCTAACCAGGGTGCAGTAGATGCCGAGGTTGCGGCACAAATGGCGCTGGGGGTTCGCGAAAGGTTCGCAAAGATAAATCAGATACCTCTAGAGAGGGTTGTGGGTATTAGCACAACCGGGGTTGCCGGTCCAGGCGAAAGTGAGGGCAAGGCCGCTGGAACGGTGTTCATTGGAATTAGTTCGAGAGTTGGTGATGCGGTTTACGCTCACAATTTCGAAGGCGACCGCGAGCAAATAAGGTTGCAAACTGTCAATGCTGCACTTCAGAGCCTTGGGGAACAATTACAGTTATCTGACGGTTAGTGAACAGGAAACATTCAGCAACTAAATGTAACTTTGTCGAACGCCAGCGGTAGGTTACTGTCCAGGAGGAAACTTGGTACTGATTAGGCAAGAGATAGGCGACGTTTTACGCAGCCACAGACAGCGTCAGGGTCAAACCCTGCGTCAGGTGGCAGCAAAGGCTTCGGTTGCTCTGGGCTACCTCTCCGAGGTTGAGCGCGGTCAGAAGGAAGTTTCATCCGAGATCCTCGCATCCGTCGCCGAGGCTCTCGACGTTCCTCTGTCGGTGGTCATGCGCCAGGTTTCAGATCGAGTCGCAGCGGTTGAAGGTGTCTACTTCGATGAGACCTACATCCCAGACACTGTGCCAGACGCCTTCGTTGCAGAGGCCGAGATTTACTCCCACTAGTGAAGCTTTCTCGTTTTTACGAACTGGTTAGAGATGAGTTTGGCCCCGGTTTTTCCGAGGTAGTGCTAAACGATTTAAGGCTCACCGAGTTCCAAGACCGCACCCCCCAGGAGCTAATCACAAAGGGTGAAGACACTCGAGAAATCTGGTTTGCGATTTGTAAATCGCAAGAGATACCCAAAGAGCGCTGGCAGGGCAAACTTCAAACTAAGAGACACGCCGAAAAATAGCCATTCGAAATTTTGTTCGAACACTTATTGTTGCTAACAGCTGCGGAGAACATCGAGTTTTCCACAGATATGACAGGTCATCCAAAACTGTCCGAGGGCTCTAGTAACGTCCAAGGCAGTTAGACACCGCCGGTGTCGGAAAGAGGTAGCAATGCCAAGTGCATCGGACAGAGAAAAAGCCCTAGATACCGCCCTTGCGCAGATTGACCGCCAGTTTGGCAAGGGTTCAGTCATGCGCCTGGGATCCCAAGAGCGAGCCATGATCGAGTCGATTCCTACAGGCTCGATTGCTTTGGATGTCGCGCTGGGAGTTGGAGGCTTGCCAAAAGGTCGAATTGTAGAAATTTACGGCCCCGAGTCCTCAGGAAAGACCACGCTGGCACTGCATGCCATCGCAAGTGCTCAGGCAGCGGGCGGCACTGCGGCTTTCGTAGATGCTGAGCACGCTCTAGACCCCGAGTATGCAAAAAAGCTTGGTGTTGACATTGATGCACTCTTGGTAAGCCAGCCAGACACCGGTGAGCAAGCCCTTGAAATCACCGACATGTTGATCCGATCAGGCTCGATCGACGTGATCGTGATTGACTCTGTTGCCGCCCTGGTGCCGCGTGCTGAAATTGAAGGCGAGATGGGTGACTCTCACGTTGGCTTGCAGGCCAGGTTGATGTCGCAGGCTCTGAGAAAGTTGACCGGAGCTCTTAGCAACACCAAGACGACCGCCATCTTCATCAACCAGTTGCGCGAGAAAATCGGCGTATTCTTCGGTTCTCCTGAGACTACCTCCGGTGGTAAGGCTTTGAAGTTCTACGCTTCGGTGCGACTGGACATTCGAAGAATAGAGACCCTAAAAGATGGCACCGACGCAGTGGGTAACCGCGCGCGCGTCAAGGTTGTGAAAAACAAGCTTGCGGCACCGTTCAAGCAGGCGGAATTCGACATCATGTTTGGCGAGGGCATCTCCAAAGAAGGTTCCCTTATTGACTTTGGTGTTGAGCAAGACATCGTTAAAAAATCGGGAGCCTGGTATACCTTCGAGGGCGAACAGCTGGGCCAGGGTAAGGAGAACTCAAGACGCTACCTCAAGGAAAACCCTGAGGTTGCAAAGACGATTGAGCAGCGGATCAAGGTAAAGCTCGGGATTGGTGTGCCAAGGCCGGTAGCGGATCTTCCTGAAGAGACCCCTGAGGTTTTAGAGAAAGCCGCTAACGACGCATAAGCGCTAGATGGCAAAGTCTGAATCAGAGAAGCTGGAGCAACGGGCTAAAAATGTCCTGTTGCACCAGCTTTCTCGTTCCATGAAGACTCGGTTCCAACTTGCAGAGGTCTTGAAAAAGCGCGAGATCCCTGATGACATCGCTGAGGCAGTCCTTGATCGCTTCACAGAGGCTCAGCTGATTGACGATGAGGTCTTCGCAGGTGCCTACGTTAGAACGCGCTTAGAGAATGGACGATCCGTCAGTGCAATCAGGTCTGAACTTCGTCGCAAGGGAGTCGACCAGTCAATTATCGCCGCTCACCTAGCTGAGGTCGATCAAGAGCAGGAGCAGGAAATCGCTGATCGGCTAGCGGCCAATCGCTACGCCAGGATGGCCAACCTTGATGCAGAAGTAAGGAAGCGAAGGCTCCTTGGTTTCTTGCAGCGACGGGGGTTCTCGCAGGCTATTGCCTACCGAGCAATTTCAAATGCGGCATCGCAGGGGTAAAATCCCTAGAGATGTCACTAACTTATGAAGTCCGTACCTACGGCTGCCAGATGAACGTTCACGATTCCGAGAGAATCAGCGGTCTTTTGGAGAGTGCCGGTTACGAGTCTGCCCAGACTCAGGGGAAAGATCCCGATCTTGTTGTTTTCAACACCTGTGCAGTTCGTGAGAATGCAGACAACAAGCTCTACGGCACCCTTGGAATGATGCTAACCAAGAAGGAAGCCAACCCAAATCTGCAGATCGCAGTCGGTGGCTGTTTGGCTCAAAAGGACCAGGACGTCATTTTGAAGCGGGCACCATGGGTTGACGTGGTCTTTGGAACCCACAACATGGGCTCACTGCCGACTCTTCTGGAGCGTGCAAAGCACAATGCCAAGGCAGAGATTGAAATTTTGGAGGCTCTGGAGGTCTTCCCTTCAACTCTTCCCACCAAGCGGGACAGTGCCTATGCGGGCTGGGTTTCGATTTCTGTCGGCTGTAACAACACCTGCACCTTCTGCATCGTGCCTTCACTCAGGGGTAAGGAGAAGGACCGCAGGCCAGGAGAAATTCTTGCCGAGGTTCAGGCTTTGGTGGACGATGGGGCCATTGAGGTAACTCTGCTGGGTCAGAACGTCAATACATATGGAGTTGAATTCGGGGATAAGCAGGCCTTTTCTAAGCTACTCAGAGCCTGTGGCCAGATTGAGGGCTTGGAGCGCGTGCGCTTCACATCTCCGCACCCAGCAGCGTTCACAGATGACGTGATTACGGCCATGGCAGAGACCGAGAATGTCATGCCACAGCTTCACATGCCACTGCAATCCGGTTCGGACAGTGTCCTGAAGGCAATGCGAAGGAGCTATCGAAGCGAGAAGTACCTTGGCATTTTGGACAGGGTCCGTCAGGCGATGCCCGATGCCTCAATTAGCACAGATATCATTGTCGGGTTCCCAGGGGAGACCGAAGAGGATTTCCAGCAGACCCTTGAGGTCGTCCGCAAGGCCAGATTCACAATCGCCTACACCTTCCAGTATTCAAAGCGTCCAGGCACACCTGCCGCCGAGATGGAGGATCAGATTCCCAAGGAAGTTGTTCAGGAGCGTTACGAGCGACTTCTCGAGGTGGTCAACCAAGTTGCTTGGGATGAAAACAAGAAGCAAGTCGGCAAGGAGGTCGAGGTTCTTGTTGCTAACGGTGAAGGACGCAAGGACTCTCAGACCAATCGCATGTCTGGAAGAGCGAGGGACAATCGCCTTGTTCATTTCGATATTCCTGAAGGTCAGCCGATTCCAAGACCTGGTGATGTGGTCAGTGTCACTGTCACCGACGCAAAGCCATATTTCTTGGTTGCAGACACTGCCGCCGGCAGTAGCTATTCCGTTCGCCGAACGCGAGGCGGAGATGCTCATGACCGCCGAGAACTAGAGAGCTGCGGTGCTCCAACCCCGGGGTCAACCAAGATCTCACTGGGTCTGCCGATTCGGTCAGCAAGTGTCCTTTAGCGTTCTAGCAATTGTTGGGCCAACCGCTTCTGGCAAGTCTGCGCTAGCCCTTGATCTTGCAAATTCAATCGGAGATGTCGAGGTTGTTAATGCTGATGCCATGCAGCTTTACAGTGGAATGGACATCGGAACTGCAAAACTTTCCGAAGCCGAGCGCATGGGTATCCCGCATCATTTAATCGATGTTGTGAGCGCCGACCAAGAGCTAACAGCTGTGCAGTATGCGAAGCTGGCGCAAGAGGCGTTTACCTCAGTTCTCGGTCGAGGAAAAACGCCCTTGTTGGTGGGTGGAAGTATGTTCTATGTTGCCGCCGCGCTTGATCAAATGGACTTTGCTCCAACAGATCAAAGAGTGCGCGAGGAGCTTGAAGCTCTGGCAGAGGAGATTGGTGCTCTGGCTCTGCACGAAAGGCTCCGGGCGGTTGATCCTGATAGCGCAGCTCGAATACCGGCTCAAAATGTCAGGAGGGTAATTCGGGCCCTTGAGGTAATTCAGCTCACCGGTGAGAGACATAAGTCCGCCTTGCCTGAGCCGACGTATCTCCTTCCAACTTTGCAGCTGGGCATTGATGTCGATAGGGAGCTCCTAAAGGAGCGGATACGGCTAAGGGTTTTGCGGATGTGGGAACAGGGATTGTTAGACGAAGTCAGAGAGCTCAAACAATCAGGGCTAGAACTCTCGAGAACTGCCGCCGTTGCGATTGGCTACGCGCAGGCGGCAAAGCAGCTGTCCGGTGAATTGTCACAGTCGGAGGCCATTGAGCAAACAATCAGCCTCACAAACCGCTATGCCAGGCGACAAATGTCATGGTTCCGCAGGGATTCGCGAATCAAATGGCTGGCTTCCTCTGAAAATCTTCTGGATCAGGCCATCGAGCAAATTAGGCTGGGTTGATGAGCATCGCTTTTACTAAGGGGCACGGAACCGGCAACGACTTTATTCTCGTGCTAGATCAGCACGGACAGATTGACATCTCTGAAAAGCAAGTGGCTCAGATGTGTGACCGACACTTTGGCATTGGTGCCGATGGATTGATTCGGGTAACCCCAACGCAAAAAAGCGCTGAGGTCTCCCACCTTCTCAATGAGGAGCCTGCTGCCACTTGGTTTATGGACTACAGAAATGCCGATGGTTCCAAGGCTGAAATGTGTGGAAACGGGATCAGGGTTTTTGCTCGTTACCTTCTTGACAACGGCTTAGCGGAACTTACCTCGGGCAGCACGCTGCCTGTGGCAACCAGGGCAGGAGTCAAAGATCTGACAGCAACCCAGACTGGATTTGCGGTTGACCTTGGCCTATTCAGGGTTGGGGGCGATCAGACACTAGTAAGAGCCAGGGGGCTCTCGGTTGCGAGACCAGCGCTGGAGGTAAATGTTGGAAACCCCCACCTTGTAGTGGCGCTCGCGGATATGGCAGAACTCGAGGGACTTGAGCTTTCAAAGGCCCCGCTCTTAGAACCAGCTCATGAAGAGGGGGCAAATGTTGAGTTTGTGGTGCTTGATGAACCTTTGATCATGCAAGGCGTCGCCGGGCTCACAATGCGCGTTCATGAGCGTGGGGTTGGTGAAACTCTGAGTTGCGGCACCGGAATAGCCGCCGCTGCAATCGCTATCCGCCACTATGCCGGGGGAGAGCAGAACTACTGGAAGGTGACGGTGCCAGGGGGTCAGGTAGCCGTGAGGATGTTCCCAACTGAAGATGGGGAACACGTCTCGATAAGCGGACCGGCCGAGCTTACTTTTTCAGGTAACTGGGAGGGGTAGTTACGGATATCACGCGGTAGCCCTTCTCGGTTGCCACTCGAGATACTTCTGTGTCAGGGAATCGTGTGGCTAGCCAGCGCTGAAATGAGTCTGCTCCAAGATTCTTCTGAACAACCAACATCGCCTTACCCCCCGGTTCTAGTCTGGGAATAAAGCTCTCCATGAGTTCGTGTAGCACCTTTTTACCTACCCTGATTGGCGGGTTAGACCAAATCGCACTGAAGCGAAGGTTCTCTGGCAAATCTCTGGAGTGCATTGCCTTGTAATTGGTGAGGCCGAGGCCGGATGCATTCAGGTTTGACTGCTCGATGCTTCTTTGGTTTATGTCGACGCCAAAGACTCTGCATTTATTTTCAGCATTCGCAATGGAAATCCCAATTGGACCCCAGCCACAGCCAATGTCCAGCACGTTCCCGTCTTTGGGAAAGTGGTTATCTTGCCTCAGCAGAACTGCAGTTCCAGCATCTAATCTGCTGGAACTGAATGTCCCCGAAGCCGCATCAATCTCAAACTTCTTCCCACCAGATTCGATGGAGATGCTGACAGTTTTCTTTGGAGCGGCCGGGTCCGAGCTGAAATAGTGCTCTTCAACCATTCCACAAACCTATTACAGGCCTAGGGTTTATGTGTAATGAATTCTGAATCCGCTATTGACCGAATCCTTCGCAGGGGTGCCGCGGCCCCCATATCCGAGTTTGATGGCGATCAGCTTGATCTTGAAGAGCGAGCCTCGCTCAGAAGAGTTGCGGGACTTTCCACAGAGCTTGAGGACATTTCCGAGGTTGAGTACCGCCAGCTAAGGCTTGAGAAGGTAGTTCTAATCGGTGTTTGGGGTTCGGGAACCCTTACCGATGCGGAAAACTCGATGCGAGAGCTTGCTGCGCTTGCAGAGACAGCAGGCGCTCAGGTCCTAGACGGACTCTTACAACGCAGGGCAATGCCAGATCCTGCCAGCTATCTTGGCAAGGGAAAGGCTAACGAGCTCAAAGATCTGGCTAAGTCTCTCGGAGCTGACACGGTAATAGCCAATGCCGAGCTCGCGCCCTCCCAGCGCAGAACACTGGAAGACATTGTCAAGGTGAAGGTTGTCGATAGAACCGCAATCATCCTCGACATTTTTGCCCAGCATGCCAAGAGCAAGGAGGGTAAGGCTCAGGTTGAGCTTGCCCAACTTGAGTATCTACTCCCCAGGCTTCGTGGCTGGGGTGAATCTATGTCTCGTCAGGCGGGTGGTCAAGCCGCTGGCGGCCAGGGAATCGGCTCCAGGGGTCCGGGTGAGACGAAGATCGAGCTCGATAGGCGCCGAATCAATACCCGGATGGCTAAGCTCCGCCGTGAGATCAAGGAAATGAAAGCCTCTCGCGACACCAAGCGATCAAAGCGAGACAAAGCCGGTGTCCCGCAGGTTGCGATTGCGGGCTACACAAACGCTGGAAAGTCATCTCTGTTGAATCGACTCACCAAGGCCGGAGTCTTGGTAGAGAACGCTTTGTTTGCCACATTGGATCCGACAATCAGAAAACACCAGACCCCAGACGGTCGTGATTTCACAATTGCCGACACGGTCGGTTTTGTTCGTTCTTTGCCGCATCAACTCGTGGAGGCCTTTAGGTCAACACTTGAGGAGATTGCTGGATCGGACTTGATTGTCCATGTTGTTGATGCAACTGATCCAGACCCACTTGGGCAGATTCATACTGTCAGGGAGGTAATCGCCCAAGTTGAGGCCAGCAACGTTGAAGAGCTCATTGTGTTCAACAAGGCGGACCTAATTGATGCAGATACCGAAGTGAGACTTAGGGGCCTGGTTCCAGGATGCTTGCTCGTCTCGGCTCGGGACGGAAGCGGCATTGATGAGTTGGAGGCGACCATTGCTAATCGACTTCCAAAGCCAGACGAGCGGTTCGAAGGGGTGATTCCTTACGACCGAGGAGATTTGGTATCCAGAGTTCATCTGTCTGGAAGGGTGCTTGAACTTGAGTACCTGGAGGAGGGCACAAGACTCTCAGCGCTTGTCGGTCATGATCTGGCAGCTGAGTTGAATGCTGCTAAACGGTCCTGAGTACTGCAACAACCTTGCCCAAAATTACTGCGTGATCTCCAAGAATCGGTTCAAAGGCTGAGTTTCTGGGAAGCAACCAAGTGTGGCCATCGCGCTGCTTGAATGTCTTCACAGTTGCTTCGTCCTCGAGTAGAGCTGCGACTATGTCGCCATTCTCCGCCGTCTGCTGCTGCCGAACAACCACCCAGTCACCATCGCAAATTGCGGCATCGATCATGGACTCACCAACGACCTTCAAAAGAAACAGGTCACCCTGCCCTACAAGCTGTCGGGGGAGAGCAAAGACATCTTCAACGTTCTGTTCCGCCGTGATGGGCCCACCGGCTGCGATGCGCCCGACTAGAGGCACCATTGCCGCGTCAGGGCTAAATATTTCCCCAGCAGGTGTTTCGCCCAGAAGGTCAATCGTCCTTGGGCGTCTTGGGTCACGACTGATAAATCCAAGAAGTTCAAGTTTGTTTAGCTGGTGCGAGACGCTGGCTGTGGATGAGAGCCCAACCGCTTCCCCTATCTCTCGCATCGAAGGCGCGTAGTTGCGATTGGTCATGGAATCTTTGATCACATCAAGAATCCGCTGTTGGACAGTGGTCAGTTCCGTGTATTCCATAGTCCGCTCCTAAAAATGTCGGTGGCTTGCCGTTTACTTCTTGTATCGAAAGAGTATTCGGTTTTTGGATAAAAACCAAACACATTTTCGCTAAAACTGACGGAAAGTGGGTTTAGGTATTGCTTTTTCCACTTTTGTGTCTACACTTAGAACAAGTGTTCGAAACAAAAAATCGAACAGAAAGGGAAGCGACATGTTGACTCTCGGAACCTACAGGCTACAAAACCCACGCCGCCTAACTCGTGCCGCGGCCGTGTTTGCTATAGCTGTCGGCTTCACTCTTTCCTCTATTTCGGGTTCGGTCGCAGGCAATGAAGGCCCAGTTTCACTCGAGTACGTAACAGTTCAACCAGGCGACTCCCTTTGGGCCATGGCTTCTGATCACGCCCCCAATCAGGATCCACGTGACTGGATTGCAGAAGTAGTGATGCTCAACGCCCTGGCGACCATCGAGCTAACCCCTGGTCAGCAGATAGCGCTTCCGTAGCGGTCGAATCGGTAGTCTTGGTATGTGCCAAGTCTTGAAGATCTTCCCATCCGCTCGGATCTGCGCGGTTTGACGCCCTATGGAGCCCCTCAGCTGGATGTTCCGATTCAGCTGAACGTAAATGAAAACACTTTTGGAATCCCTGAAAAGGTCGCAATCTCGATTGTTGAACGGCTGGCAACGGCAACGCTGGGGCTCAACCGTTACCCGGATCGCGAGTTTCTAGAACTCAGATCTGCATTAGCTGGTTTTCTGAATGCGGAACTCTCGCCCGAGCAAGTTTGGGCCGCTAATGGCTCAAACGAGATTTTGCAGCAGTTCTTCACGGCATTTGGTGGACCTGAACGCAAAGCAATTAGCTTTGGTCCCACTTATTCGATGTATCCAAACATCGCCAGGGGCACGCTTACGAATTACGAAGAGTTTCCTCGCGAAGAGAATTACTCGCTGAGTCCTGGTTATTTGGCCGAGAAGGTCAAGATCGAGAAGCCGGATATCGTGATTCTCTGCACACCGAACAATCCAACCGGCAATTCAATCTCTCTTGAGGCTATCGTCGCGGCCTACGACGCCTTTGATGGAATGCTTGTGGTTGATGAGGCTTACCAAGAATTTTCTTCACAGCCCAGCGCTGTCGAACTTTTAGTCGATCGCCCAAGACTTGTTGTAAGTAGGACCATGAGCAAGGCCTTTGCCTTCGCCGGAGCTCGACTCGGTTACATGGCTAGCCACAGCTCAGTTGTTGATGCGATGCGCATTGTTCGTCTGCCGTATCACTTGTCTGCCCTCACCCAAGCTGCGTCATTGGCCGCGATTGAGCACGCGACTGATCTGCTCGCAAATGTTGAGCAAATTAAGGCCCAGCGAGACCGCATCGCTCGAGCCGTCGAGGACTTCGGGTTGCAGGCAAATCCCAGTGACGCAAATTTCGTGTTGGTTTCGGGGTTTAAGAATCCAGATCAAATGTTTCAGAGACTGCTGGAGCGAGGGGTGCTGATTCGCAATGTCGGGATTGCTAACTCGCTGCGCATCACTGCCGGTACAGAATCAGAGACCACGAAATTACTTGCTGAGTTGAGCTTGTTGCTTGACTAAACTGGGGCGAGTACCCAAACCAAAGGCAGATTTTGAGTCGTATTGCGAAGCTGAGCAGGAAAACTAGCGAATCCAACGTTGAGTTGAGTCTGAACCTAGACGGTTCAGGCAAGTCTTCGATATCAACTTCGGTGCCGTTTTTTGACCACATGCTGACAGCTCTTTCTAAGCACTCACTGATTGATTTGGACATCACTGCGTCGGGGGACACTGAAATAGATGTTCACCACACGGTGGAGGATGTTGCGATTGTTTTTGGCCTAGCTCTCAAACAGGCTCTTGGTGACAAATCTCAGATTGCTCGTTATGGCGATGCGACGGTGCCGCTCGACGAGGCTTTAGCCCGAGCAGTAGTCGATGTTTCCGGGCGACCATTTTTGGTGCACTCAGGAGAACCTCAAGGTTTCGAGTATCACCTGATTGGCGGTCACTTTACTGGGTCAATGGTTCGCCACGTTTTTGAGGCGATAGCTTTCAATGCTGGCATCACTCTTCACGTCACAGTTTTGGCCGGCAGGGATGCCCACCACATCGCGGAGGCGGAGTTCAAGGCATTTGCCAGGGCGCTTCGTAAAGCTGTAGAGCTCGATGCTCGTGTTAGCGGTGTTCCTTCAACAAAGGGCAGCCTTTGACCAAAACGGTCGCTGTCCTTGACTATGGCAGTGGCAACGTTCACTCTGCCTGTCGGGCGCTAGAGGAAGCCGGTGCTCTGGTCGAGCTGACCGCTGATCGCAAAAGTCTTTTGAAGGCAGACGGCATGGTTCTGCCGGGAGTCGGCGCATTTGCCGCGGTAATGCACAAGCTGAATTCCATCAATGCAGCAAGTCTTATAGATCAGCGCTTGACCGCGACGAAGCCAGTGCTGGGAATCTGTGTTGGGATGCAGGTCATGTTTGAGCTAGGTGTCGAACATGGTATTGAAACCGAAGGTTTCGGTCAGTGGCCTGGCACTGTTGAAAAGTTGGAGGCTGAGACATTGCCACACATGGGTTGGTCTCGGGTTGAGTCTGACCCAGCGTCGACCTTGTTCGCCGGCTTGGGTGATGAGCGGTTCTATTTCGTTCACTCCTATGCCGCAAAGTCTTGGAAGTTAGACATTAGACCGCCGTTTCAGCCGGCTGCCCTTGCCTGGTCTAAACACGACGAGCGGTTTTTGGCGGCTGTGGAGAATGGCCCCCTTAGCGCGACTCAATTTCACCCTGAGAAATCTGGCCCGGCCGGATTAAAACTTTTGGAAAACTGGATCAAGAGCCTTTAGGAGCCCAAGTGAAACTAGAACTATTGCCTGCGGTGGATGTTGCCAGCGGTAAGGCTGTCCGGCTTACTCAAGGCGAGGCAGGTTCCGAAGAGGACTTCGGTCATCCGATTGAAGCGGCGCAGGGCTGGATTGATGCCGGAGCAGAGTGGATCCACCTCGTGGACTTGGACGCCGCGTTTGGAAGGGGTCACAATCGCGAAGTTATTGCCGAGGTTGTTGCAAATGCGCAGGGCGTCAAAATTGAACTTTCGGGTGGAATTAGGGATGACGCCTCGTTGGCGCACGCCATCGAACTTGGTGCCAAGCGAGTAAACCTTGGCACCGCCGCGCTTGAAGACCCCGAATGGACAGCATCTGCAATCCAAAGATACGGCGACCAAGTTGCTGTAGGGCTAGATGTCAGGGGCACCACACTGGCAGCTAGAGGTTGGACACAAGAGGGCGGAGATCTTTTTGAGGTTCTTTCTCGCTTGGATGATGCAGGCTGTGCTCGCTATGTGGTGACAGATGTCACCAAGGACGGGACTCTGAAGGGACCAAACCTTGAACT
Source organism: uncultured Aquiluna sp. (assembly GCA_965661645.1). GTDB lineage: Bacteria > Actinomycetota > Actinomycetes > Actinomycetales > Microbacteriaceae > Aquiluna. Next base: position 13,404 of record CBFIEQ010000006.1, on the reverse strand, counting down.
CCTCAAATCCGTCATGGCAAAGACGTCGAAGCCTGTTGTGGCATCGGGTGGAATCGCAACCCTTGATGACATTGCTGCATTGCGTGAATTAGTTCCAATGGGGCTGGAGGGTGCGATTTTGGGTAAGTCCTTATACGCCGGACGGTTCTCGCTTGAGCAGGCGCTCGAGGTGGCGGGCTACTAGTGCACGACAAGTTCTCGGATTCCGCTGGCGTCCCTTGGGAAGGTCGCCGTTTTGAGGCGAACAGCTATGCAGCGGACACAGGGGAAACTCCGGCGGTTCTGATTCCGCTGCTGGATCAGAGGCCGGTTCCTAAATCTGAGTTGGTTCGTGCCTTGCATGGCACGCGACTTTTAATTCCCTTGGTTGCAGAGCTGGGGGAGGGTGAAATCGGCCCTAATGGCCTACTGGTTGAAAAATCAGCTGACTTAGCGATTGTCGCGGTTGCTACCCCGGATGGACAAACTGCGATTCCGGCTTTCACCTCGGTTGCAGAACTGGCCGCATGGAATTCTGATGCCAGACCGGTTCCTGTTGCTGCTGAGAAGGTTTGTCTAGCAGCCGCCTCGGAGGGCCACACCCGAGTTGTCTTGAATCCCGCTTCTGGGGCAATTGTGCTGAGGCGTCCGCAGCTGGCAGCAATTGCCCAAGCCCTGGATTGGGATCCGCCTCACCTATCGGCCAAGGTCAGTGAGATGATTTTGACCGCGACCAAAAAGCACCTGATGATCTCAAGCGTGGATCTATTCGACGGCGATTCAGATGCTAACCTCACCGCCCCGGAACTTACGATCCAACTCGGTTTCAAGCCTGGGCTGAGTCCTGACACCTTGAAAGAGATTTTGACGCAGCTGGCAGCAGAGATTCAGGTGCCAGAGTTTTTAGAACTAGTCGACTCTTTTGGTTTGAGGATTGTCGTCTCTAGCTGACCGGCCCGGTGAATTTTTCTCCTGGGCCCTTTCCGGGAGCATCCTGAATCACTGATGCCTCTCTGAACGCCAGCTGCAAAGAGCGCAGGCCGTCCCTGAGCGGTCTGGCGTGGTGGTCGCCGATCTCTGGAGCTGCGGCCGTTACTAAGCCGGCAAGCGCGGTAATCAACTTTCGAGCCTCATCGAGATCTGCGGGAGCGTCCTCGCTCAGGCCACACTGCACCGCTGCAGCGCTCATCAGATGAACAGCGGTGGTGTTGATTACTTCAACTGCAGGGACTTCTGAGATGTCGCGGGCTAGCTCGTTATCCAAAATAAACCTTTTCTATTTCATTCGGCTCTGCTAGGCTACCCGAGGCTCTGGGCATAACTGCTCAGTCAGAAGTGGATTGCGATCCCACCTAACAACCGCCTTCCAAATAGGTTGTCTGGGTAGAGAGTTGATTTATTTCTGCGCGTTCGCGCGGCTAAACCGGTATCTAAAGGAGCAGTTATTAGCGATCCTCGCATCAATGAGCGAATTCGTGTCGCCCAGGTTCGCCTGGTTGGCCCAACAGGAGAACAGGTTGGTGTCGTTGACATTGAACAGGCTTTGAGAATGGCACGTGAAGCCGATCTCGATCTAGTGGAGGTGGCCCCAGGGTCAAACCCACCGGTCTGCAAGATTATGGACTTTGGAAAGTTCAAATATGAAGCCGCTCAGAAGGTCCGCGAGGCTCGCAAGAACCAGGTAAACACCGTTTTGAAAACCGTGAGGTTTGGTCTAAAGATCGATTCTCACGACTACGAAACCAAGGTGGGCCAGGTTCGGAGGTTCCTGAAAGCCGGCGACAAGGTGAAGGTGATGGTTGTCTTCCGCGGTCGCGAGCAGTCCCGCCCAGAGATGGGTGTGACACTGCTGAGGCGCCTAGCTGAAGAGGTAACCGAATTCGGAACCGTGGAGTCGAACCCATCCATTGATGGCCGCAGCATGGTCATGGTGATTGGGCCGGTGAAGAACAAGGTCGAGGCGAGAGCCGAAGCCAAGAAGGCACAGCAGAAATCTGCCAGTGCAGAACAGAACTAAGGAGAGATCATGCCGAAGATGAAGACCCACTCGGGCGCCAAGAAGCGGTTCCGCTTTACTGGCTCCGGCAAGCTGATGAAGCAGCAGATCAACATGCGCCACAACCTCGAGCACAAGCCATCGCGCCGCACTCGTCGTCTGAACCAGGACCAGGTTGTATCGCCAGCAGATTTCAAGAAACTAAAGAGACAGCTCGGCCGCTAGGCGAGCGCGAATAAGGAGTAACAAATGGCAAGAGTAAAAAACGCCGTCAACTCGCACAAGAAGCGTCGCGTTGTCCTAGAGCGAGCTCACGGTTACCGTGGACAGCGTTCACGCCTATACCGTCAGGCAAAGCAGCAGCTACTGCACTCGCTGGTTTACGCATACAACGACCGCAAGGACCGCAAGGGTAATTTCCGCAGGCTATGGATCCAGCGCATCAACGCTGCTGCACGCCTAAATGGAATGACCTACAACCGCTTTATCCAGGGCCTTAGCCTTGCCGGTATCGAGGTTGACCGCAGGATCCTGTCTGACATGGCAATCCACGACCCAAAGGCATTTGCGACCCTGGTTGCATCCGCAAAGGCTGCATTGCCTCAGGACGTGAACGCGCCAAAGGCTAGCTAATGCTGAGCGATCCTCGATCCGAGCGGGTCAAGGGGATTGCAAGACTTAAACAAAAAGACGCCCGGTTTGAAACCGGGCTCTTTTTGCTTGAGGGGTTCCAGGGCCTGAAGGAACTTGCACCTCACCCCGACCTTGTTGCCGAAGTGTTTGCAACTGAGGCTGCGCTTTCGGCGCACCCTGAGTTGTTCGCGAAATTGCAGGTTGAAGTGGTCGTAGTCAACGACCGCGTCATGGAGCGCATCTCTGACACCAAGACCCCGCAAGGGGTGGTCTGCGTTGTTTACCAGCTTGATGTCGACCTAGAACTGATAATCAACGACAAGCCAAAATTGGTGGCAGTTTTAGATCAGGTGCGGGACCCGGGGAATGCCGGGACCATTCTCAGAGCCGCAGATGCAGCTGGTGCCGATGGAATTGTTTTTTCCAAGGATTCGGTGGATCTTTACAACCCTAAACTGGTGCGCTCAACCACCGGCAGCCTTTTCCACCTGCCAAGTGTCATCGAAGCTGATTCTGCTGATTCTTTGGCCGACCTAAAAGCTGCTGGCCTGCAGATTTTTGCTGCCGCTGGTGGAGGTAGGCCAATCACGGAAATGTCGGAGCGGCTCATGGAGCCAACCGCATGGATTTTTGGTAATGAGGCCCACGGGCTCTCACCGGAGCTGATGGACCTGGCCGATGAAGTCGTTGGCTTACCGATCTATGGAAGTGCCGAATCTCTGAATTTGGCAACTGCAGCTTCAGTTTGCCTGTACCAGAGTGCCTTCGCCCAGAATCGCAGTCGCTAAACTTGTGCGGGTGTCCAGCCAACTAAACGAGCAATCCGTCAACCAAGCTCTCAAAGAGAGCCTTGCCGAACTGACGCAGGTCTCTAACGCTCAGGATCTGAGGGCCGCTAAGGGCAGGCTCATAGGTGAAGCATCCTCAATTAGCAAGCTAAACGCTCAGATCAAGGATCTGCCCAACGACCAAAAGGCCAATGCGGGAAAACTGGTTGGCTCAGCCAGAGCTGAGCTCAATGCCGCATTTGAGGCCAAAGAAGCTGAACTCGAGGCCATTGAGCGCGTTCAGCAGCTTCAAGCTGAGGCTGTCGACATTACCGCCGCGCCTTCAGTGTTGCGGCTTGGTGCCAGACACCCGCTATCTCTTTTGATGGACCAGGTCTCTGAGGTCTTTGTTGGCATGGGCTGGGAGATTGCCGATGGGCCAGAACTAGAGAACGAGTGGTTCAACTTTGATGCTCTGAACTTTCACCCGGATCACCCGGCTAGAGCCATGCAGGACACGTTCTTTGTGGCTCCGGTTGATGCACACCTTCTGCTGCGAACCCACACTTCTCCTGTGCAGGTTAGATCACTTCTGGAGCGCGAGCTTCCTGTCTACGTGCTCTGTCCTGGCAGGGTTTTCAGAACCGATGAACTAGACGCTACTCACACTCCCGTATTTCACCAGGTCGAGGGCCTTGCAATTGATAAGGGTCTAACGATGGCGGATCTGCGCGGAACCCTGGAGCACTTTGCGAGGGTAATGTTTGGACCCGAGGCCAAGATTCGCCTTCGTCCAAGCTTCTTCCCATTCACTGAGCCAAGTGCAGAGCTGGATGTTTGGCATCCTGATGCCAAGGGCGGACCACGCTGGGTTGAGTGGGGTGGTTGCGGAATGGTGAACCCTAATGTTCTGTTGGCGGCCGGAATCGATCCTGAGGTCTACTCCGGTTTTGCCTTCGGGATGGGGATTGAGCGAACCCTAATGTTTAGAAATGGCGTCACTGACATGCATGACATGGTTGAAGCTGATGTGCGATTCTCCGAGCAGTTTGGGTCGGTGATCTAGATGAAGGTGCCACTTAGTTGGATGGCCGAGCATGTTGATATCGGGAAGGCAAAGACTCCCCACGATGTTATGGCCGAGCTTGTCAAGGTTGGCCTCGAGGAGGAGGGCGCTGTTGGCGGCGAGCTAAAGGGTCCAATTGTCGTCGGGGAGGTTCTGGAATTCCAAGAGGAAGAGCAGTCAAACGGCAAGGTCATTCGCTGGTGTCAGGTTCGCGTGGGCATCGATGGCGAAGAGGCGGTACGTGGCATCGTCTGCGGCGCTCGCAATTTCTTTGTCGGAGACAAGGTGGTGGTCACACTGCCTGGCTCAGAGTTGCCGGGTGGATTCTCTATTGCAGCCCGCAAAACCTATGGGCACATCTCTGATGGCATGATCGCCTCATCCCGCGAACTTGGGCTCAGCGACGAGCACGAGGGGATTTTGCGGCTGAGCGAAATTGGCGTTGATGCCGAGGTTGGAACGGATGCCATCAAGTTGCTGGGCTTGGATGAAGCGGCTGCAGAGGTGAACGTGACTCCAGATCGGGGTTATGCACTTTCGATTCGCGGCATTGCCAGAGAGTACTCGCATGCAACAGGCAACAGCTTTGTTGACCCCGTTAGCAAAATTCAGCCCATGAGCGGCTCTGGTTTCAAGCTCAAGGTCGAGGATTCAACCCCAATCCACGGCGTTCAAGGCTGCAGTCGTTTTGTGCTGTTGGGTGTTGAGGGCATCGATCCAAAGGCTTCTGTGCCGGAATGGATGAAGCTCAGGCTAAAGCTAGCCGGGATGCGTTCGATTTCAATTGCTGTCGACATCACCAACTACGTGATGTTGGAGCTAGGTCAACCGCTGCACGCCTACGACCTTGAGAAACTAACGGGCGGAATCACTGTTCGAAGGGCTCAACAGGGCGAGCAGCTTGAGACCCTGGACGGCAAGCTGCGATCACTGGATAACGAGGACCTGCTGATAACTGATGATTCGGGCCCGATTGGAATTGCTGGAGTGATGGGTGGGGCCAGTACGGAGGTCTCCGAAACCACATCCGCTGTCCTGTTGGAAGCTGCCATCTTTGATCCAATTTCGATTGCGAGATCAGCACGTCGCCACAAGCTTCCCTCGGAGGCATCCAAGCGTTTTGAGCGTGGGGTTGATCCTGAGCTATCTCCATATGCTGCGACCAGGGCGGCTCAACTGTTGGTTGAACTTGCCGGCGGTCGCATCAGCGGCGTGGGAGCAGAGTTCAATCAGGTCAAAACTAGAGCTTCGATTGATTTACCCCTCTCGTTCGCGAGCCAGCTAACCGGTGTTGAGTATTCGAAAGAGCAGATCATCTCAAGCCTTGAAGCGGTAGGGGTCGAAGTTGAAGTTCAAGGAGAGTTGCTAAGCGCAACTCCACCGTCATGGAGACCCGACCTCACTCACAAAACCGATCTGGTTGAAGAGGTTGCCAGGCTGGTCGGTTATGACAAGATTCCGGCAACCATTCCGGTCGCTCCGCCAGGCAGGGGCTTTACTCCGAGGCAACAGTATCGCCGCCGCACGCTCTCTGCGTTGACAGGTGCCGGGTTTGTTGAAGTGTTGAACTACCCGTTCGTGTCAACTATCGAAAACGAACTCTTCACCGAATCGCGCGGTATTGAACTTGAAAACCCAATTCAGTCTGAACGCGGTGAACTACGTAGAAGCCTTTTGCCGGGGCTGATTCAAGCCGCCAGCCGTAACCTCTCAAGAGGCTTTGTGAATTTGGCCTTACTAGAAGAAGGCTCAGTGTTTTTGGACGCTGCGGGTCCAAAGGTCTCCGCTTTACCGCTTGGTAATCAGAAGCCAGCCGTCGAAACTCTGGATGCCTTGAATGCCTCGATACCATTGCAACCTAGGCATGTGGCGGGGCTAGCCTTTGGCGAATGGATTCAGGGTGAGCTTGCAATGCCTGCCATTGAGGCGGGATATCCGCAGATGGTCGATGCAGTCAAGCAAATTGCCAAGCTGGCGGGAGTTGAAGTTCAACTAGTTCAAGCTCCAATTCCTGGCTACCACCCAGGTCGCAGCGCCAAGGTGATTGTCGATGGCAAGCACTTGGGCGCGATTGGTGAACTGCACCCCGATGTTGCAGCAGAGAATCACCTACCTAGGCGCATTGGCGTATTCGAAGTAAATCTGGATGAGCTTTTTGCTCTGGCTCCAGAAACTATTCAAGCGGGCGAGGTGAATCCGATGCCAGCAGCCACCCAGGATGTTTCGTTGATCGTGAAGGATTCAATTCCGGCGGCAGATCTGCTAAAAACCCTTCAGGTTGGCGCCGGAGAGCTACTTGAAGCTATTCGACTCACTGATGATTATCGGGGTGCTGGGATTGAACCAGGCCAGAAGTCGCTGACCTTTGCACTACGTTTCAGGGCGAAGGAACGCACGCTCACTCAGGCCGAGGCCACCGAGGCCAGAGATAGTGCGGTTGCGCTTGCCAAAGCGAATCATGGAGCGGAGCTGAGGTCCTAATGGCAATTCAGGTAGCGGTAGCGGGAGCCAGCGGTTATGTCGGCGGCGAGCTTTTGCGACTAATTGCCGCGCATCCGATGTTGGATCTCGGTAATGTCACGGCTTTTTCAAACGCAGGTGAGGTCCTTGGCTCGTTTCACCCCCACATTCCAGAGTTCAAAGATCGCGTTCTCTTAGAGACCACTGCTGAGAATCTTGCGGGTCACGAGGTGGTGTTTTTGGCGCTGCCTCACACTAAGAGCGCCGAGATAGCCCAATCGCTTCCCTCACACACCATGGTGCTTGACTGCGGCGCAGATTTCAGGTTGCAAAGTTCAGAGGCATGGGAGATCTACTACAAGACTCCGCACGCGGGAACCTGGCCCTATGGTCTACCAGAGCTGACGTTGGCCGACGGTGGAAAGATGCGCGGCCGGCTGCGCGAGGCCAGAAGGATAGCGGTCCCTGGCTGCAATGTAACGGCAGTTTCCCTAGCCTTGGCCCCTGGGCTAACCGCAGGGCTTTTAGAGCCCGAGGATGTCGTGAGCGTTTTATCGGTCGGCAGCTCGGGAGCCGGTCGTGCGCTCAGAGCGGATCTGCTTGCAAGTGAATTGACCGGTTCTGCAAGGGCTTATTCAGTGGGTGGCGTGCATCGGCACACCCCCGAGATTGAGCAAAACCTAATGTATGCATCGGGCAGGCAGGCAAGCGTCTCGTTGACCCCGGTTTTAGTCCCAATGTCACGAGGCATCCTGGCTGTGAATACGATCAAACCGTCAAACAGATTCTCGATGGAGTATCTGCGCGAGGTCTATCTAGATGCCTACCAGGACGAAAGCTTTGTTCAGGTTCTCGATGCCGGGCAGTTCCCCACAACAGCTTCAGTGCTGGGATCGAACAATGCTCAAATCGGACTGAGTTTTGACGAGCATGCTGGCCGAGCAGTGATTGTCAGCGCGATAGACAATCTGGTCAAAGGCACCGCTGGCGCCGCGATTCAGTCTATGAACATCGCTCTGGGTCTGACCGAACAAACCGGGCTCAGCAATGTTGGAGTGGCGCCGTGAGCGTGACATTCCCAAAGGGCTTTGCTGCTGCTGGCGTGGCTTGCGGCCTGAAAGCATCTGGCAACAGGGACCTTGCTCTGGTGCAGAACGCTGGACCGCTCAAGGCAGCAGCTGCCGTCTTCACAACCAACAGATGCAAGGCCAACCCTATTTTGTGGTCTGAGCAAGTTGTCCTAGATGGGATTGTTGAGGCGGTGCTTTTGAACTCCGGTGGAGCCAATTGCTACACCGGTGCTCAGGGCTTTCAAACCACCCACTCTTCCGCTGAACTTGTTTCGGAGCTTCTTGGCGTTTCTGCAGCAGATGTGGTTGTTTGTTCAACGGGACTGATTGGCGAGCAGCTAGACAGAGACAAATTGTTTGCTGGAATTCGTGAAGCTCACTCGACCCTCAGTGAATCTGGGGGAGACGACGCCGCACTGGCAATAATGACAACCGACACCGTTCCGAAGCTTGCCGTGAGACAGTCAGACTCCGGCTTCCGTATTGGCGGCATGGCGAAGGGTGCCGGAATGCTGGCACCCGGATTGGCGACAATGCTGGTTGTAATAACCACTGACGCTGTGCTCGACTCAGCCGCCTTGGATGCTGCACTTCGCACTGCAACCCGATTGAGCTTTGATCGGCTTGATTCCGATGGCTGCATGTCGACCAACGATCAGGTCACCTTGATGGCATCTGGGGCAAGCGGGGTCGAACCAGATCACGATGAATTTACTCAGCTTTTGACCGCACTTTGCGAGGAGCTGGCGCTGAAATTACTCGATGATGCCGAGGGAGCTTCGCACTCAATTCACATCACGACTTCATCCGCTGCGTCAGAAGGTGATGCCCTAGAGGTTTCGCGTTCAGTGGCTAGAAACAACTTGTTCAAGGCTGCAATCTATGGAAATGATCCAAACTGGGGTCGTATTTTGGCAGCAGTGGGTGTCACAAACGCAGAATTCGACCCCTACAACATTGATGTCAGCATGAATGGTGTTTTGATCTCATCCAAGGGTGAGCCAGCAAACGATCGGACCATGGTTGATTTGAGGGCCAAAAAGGTTGAGGTTCTGATAAGCCTGAATGCTGGTTCGCACTCCGCTACCGTAGTGACCAACGACCTGACTCACGAATACGTGACAGAGAACAGCGCATACTCCAGCTAATGATCCCTCAATCTCAAGATAAGTCCCTTGCTCGAATCAAGGCCGAGACCCTAATCGAGTCCCTGGATTGGCTGCGCGAGTTTCATAACAAGGTCGTAGTCATAAAGTTTGGCGGCAACGCCATGGTTGATGAGGCTTTACAGACTGCTTTCGCCCAAGACATGGCGTATCTGAGGTATGTCGGGATAAAGCCAGTTGTCGTTCACGGCGGTGGCCCGCAGATCACCGCGAGGCTTGCAGAGCTAGGGATTGAGAGCGAATTCCGAGGCGGATTTCGCCACACCGACCAGGCAACTATGGACGTGGTTCGCGATGTTCTCAGAAATCAGATCTCTGCGCAGCTGGCGGGCATGATCCGTGAGTTTGGTGCGGACACGGTAGTACTCTCTGGTGAAGATCAAGACCTCTTGAAGGCCTCCAAGATCAAGGCTCAGACTCCCGAGGGAGATGTCGACCTAGGCCTCGTGGGTGAAGTCAAGACCGTGAACCCACGAGCGATACTAGAAGCTCTGAATCAAGGAAAAGTGCCGGTTATCTCTTCGGTTGCTCCAGATGCTCAGGGTCAACTGCTAAACGTAAATGCTGACTTGGCGGCCGCAGCAATTGCGGTGGCGCTGGGTGCTGAAAAGTTGATGGTGTTGACAGACGTGCCAGGTCTTTATGCAAATTGGCCTGACCGGGATTCTCTGCTGAGTGAGATTTCGATGACTGAGCTTCTTGAGCTTCTACCAAGCCTGGAAGCGGGCATGGTTCCTAAAATGCAGGCTTGTTTGAGCGCGGTTAGTGGGGGAGTGCCAAAGGCTCACGTGATCGACGGGCGTGAACCGCACAGCATCCTGCTAGAGATCTTCACCGAGGCCGGTGTCGGAACCCAGGTAACGAGGTAGCCATAGATGACCAGACACTTCCTAAAAGATAGCGATCTGACTCCCGAGGAGCAGTCCGAGGTTATCGACCTAGCCATAGCTCTCAAGGCTGACCGATTTCGAGAGCGTCCTTTCGAAGGGCCGAAGACAGTAGCTGTCATCTTTGATAAAACCTCGACCAGAACCAGGGTCTCCTTTGCGGTCGGCATCGCAGACCTTGGCGGCATGCCGCTGATTATCGACTCCGGGGTTTCACAGCTCGGTAAAAAGGAGTCGGTTGCCGACACGGCAAAAGTCCTTGAGCGTCAGGTCCAACAGATTATTTGGCGCACCTATTCTCAAGCTGGACTTGATGAGATGGCTGATAATTCGAGTGTGCCGGTAATCAATTCACTTAGCGATGATTGGCACCCCTGCCAGCTTTTGGCCGATCTAATGACAATCAAGGAGCACTTTGGAAAAACTCGAGGGCTAAAGCTTGCATATGTTGGGGATGCCAATAACAACATGGCTAACTCTTATTTGGTTGCGGCAGCCATGGCGGGTATGAGCGTTTCCATGAGTGCTCCAGAGGGCTTCCTGCCATCGCAAGCGGTTGTTGATTCCGCCAAAGGCTTCGCAGAGAAGTTTGGGCAGCAAATCTTGTTGACCACCGACCCCAAGCTTGCCGTTAGCGGTGCAGATGTGATTGCCACCGACACCTGGGTTTCCATGGGAATGGAAGCTGAGGCCGAGGCGCGAAAGCAGCTTTTCTCCGATTACAGCGTCACCGAAGAATTGTTCTCGCATGCAAATCCAGAAGCGGTGTTCTTGCACTGCCTGCCCGCTTATAGAGGTTTTGAGGTCAGCGCTGAGGTGATTGATGGGCCCAGGTCGTTGGTTTGGCAAGAGGCAGAGAATAGACTGCACGCTCAGAAGGCTCTAATGGTCTTTTTGGCAAGACACCGCTAAGCGCTGAGGATAGATATGGCACAGAGTAATGATGCCCTCTGGGGTGGCAGGTTTGCTTCCGGCCCCGATGGCGCGCTTGCAGCGCTGTCAAAGTCCACTCACTTTGATTGGCGACTGGCACAGTATGACCTCAAGGGAACCGCCGCCCACCTCAAGGCGCTAAGAGCTGCAAACTATCTAAGCGATGAGGAACTAACGGTTTTAGAAAAGGCAGTAACTGAGCTTTCAAAGCGTGTTGCCTCGGGGGCTTTTCAGCCCAAACCAGAAGAAGAGGATGTCCACGCCGCTCTTGAGCGCGGCTTGATCGAAATCGCGGGCCCTGAGATAGCGGGCAAGATCCGAGCAGGTCGCTCGAGAAACGACCAAATTGCGACCCTTGTTCGCTCCTTCATGCTGGATGCTGCGACTGAGATTGAAGCTCAGTTGATCGAATACATTTCGACTCTGTGCACTCAAGCTGAAAACCACCTTGGCGTGGCCATGCCGGGCAGGACCCACTTTCAGCACGCTCAGCCGGTGCTGTTATCTCACCACCTTCTAGCGCACGCCTGGCCGCAGGTTCGTAACCTGCAGCGCTTGGAAAACTGGCGGAAGCGAACCAATCTCTCGCCCTATGGTGCTGGCGCTTTGGCTGGCAACACCCTTGGTTTGGATCCAAAGCTGGTCGCCGCAGAACTTGGCTTTGCTGGAGTGACAGAAAACAGCATGGATGCCACTAGCTCTCGAGATTTGGTTGCCGAGTTTGCATTCATTTTGACCATGATCGCCATCGACCTTTCTAGATTCAGCGAGGAAATCATCGCCTGGGCGACCAAAGAGTTCTCGTACCTCAAATTGGCTGACGAATTTTCAACCGGTTCTTCGATCATGCCTCAGAAGAAGAATCCAGATATCGCGGAGCTTGCTCGCGGTAAAGCGGGTCGGGTGATCGGAAACCTATCTGGCCTGCTAGCGACCCTAAAGGGCCTGCCGCTGAGCTATAACCGTGACTTGCAGGAGGACAAGGAGCCAATTTTCGACTCCTTTGACACCTTGATGTTGGTGATGCCTGCTTTCAACGGCATGGTTGCGACTATGACTTTTGACAAAGAGCGTCTTGAAGAGCTAGCGCCGCAGGGCTTCTCGCTGGCTACCGATGTCGCGGAGTGGCTGGTCAAGCAGGGAGTTGCCTTCCGCGATGCTCATGAAATAACTGGCGAGCTGGTGCGTTTTTGCGAGGAGCGCTCTCTAGATCTCTCACAATTGAATGACGAGCAGCTCTTGTCGGTTTCCAAACACCTTGGTCCGGGGGTCAAAAAAGTTCTGAGCGTTTCCGGTTCAATTGAGGCGCGCAACGGTGCTGGTGGCACGGCAAGCTCGCAAGTCGTAGAGCAGCTACTTCAACTGCGCAAGATTGCACCACACGGAAAGAACTGATGGCTACCCAACAAACCCTAGAGGCGCAGCGAAACGATCCAAGCTTTGGCCACATTCTCGATGAGCTGAATTGGCGCGGATTGGTAGCACTATCAACAGATGAGGATGAGCTTCGAAAAGCGCTATCGGATCAAATTACCTTTTACTGTGGCTTTGATCCCACTGCGCCCTCTTTGCATCTCGGAAACCTTGTCCAGCTGCTAACGATGCGCAGACTGCAGCTGGCAGGTCACCTGCCGCTCGCTCTGGTCGGTGGAGCGACGGGATTGATTGGTGACCCAAAGCCAACCGCAGAGCGCACCCTGAACGATCGTGAGACCGTAGGGGAGTGGGTTGAGAAGCTAGCCGATCAAAACCGCAGGTTCTTGGCTTTTGAGGGTGAAAATGCAGCCCGGATGGTAAACAACCTGGACTGGACCAGCGGTTACAGTGCAATCGACTTTCTTCGAGAGATCGGCAAGCACTTCCGGGTGGGCAAGATGCTATCCAAGGATGCTGTCAGCGCCAGGCTGAACTCCGACAGTGGCATCAGTTACACGGAATTCAGCTACCAGGTGCTGCAGGGCATGGACTTCCTGGAGCTCTACCAGCGCTATGGCTGTGTAATGCAAACCGGTGGTAGCGATCAGTGGGGCAACCTAACTGCAGGAACCGACCTGGTTCACAAGGTTGAAGGCAAGAGCGTTCACCTGATTGCAACTCCTTTGATTACCAACGCCGATGGCAAGAAGTTTGGCAAGAGTGAGGGAAATGCAATCTGGCTGGATGCCGAACTCACCAGCCCTTATGCGATGTACCAGTTCTGGCTGAACACCGATGATGCAGACGTCATAGATCGTCTGAAGGTCTTCACCTTCCTCACCAGGGCAGAGATTGCGGAATATGAGGTAATGGTCAAAGATGAGCCATTCAAGCGCGAGGCCCAGCGAAGATTGGCCTTGGAGGTAACCGAGTTAGTTCACTCCAAAGAGGAAGCCCATGCGGCCCGAGATGCCGCACTAGCCTTGTTTGGCGCGGGAGATATTCGACTATTAGATGAAAAAACTCTGCTA